>NZ_SJSA01000005.1 GCF_004766125.1 Duncaniella freteri | reverse complement strand
GTATTTGTCGCCGTCGGCTTCAATCTTTTTGCCAGCGTTCAGCCATAAGAGAAGCCCCGACCGCGTGGTTATATTCCGCATAAAGGTAATTGTGGTTATATTGGTTGTTGACTTTTTCCACGTCGCGGCGGAACTGCTCAAAGGGCTTTATTTCGCCGGTGTCGGTAGTGAGCGACAAGCCCACCTCGCGGAGCGTGTGGTAAGCCTTGAAGCCGGAGAAAATAAAAGCATTGTTTTCGAGGGCATGGCGCACCGTTTCCGGCACCTCATAGGAGACGCCGGAGGAAATGGCGCGGTTAATCTGCTTGAGAGTCTCTGCGATGAGGCGGCGCGCTTCGGGGGTGGAAAGTTGCGACGCGTCGAAGCCACCGGCATTATAGACCATGCCGGCAGCGTCAAAAAATGCCGTGTCGTCAAAATCGGGCTTGTCTGGCGCGTCTGCGAGTCGCAGGAGGTCGTCGCTATACAAATCGCCCAAAGCGGCGTTAAACGCGAGATATGAGCGCCGCAGCCCGGCCACTCCCAGAAGCGACCGGGTGCGGCTCAGTCGAAAAAACGGTCGGGCTGTGTTTTGGCTTCGCGCGGAGACTCCACCGGGATGCCGAGTGTTTCGGTGATGTGTTCGCCCGGCACGTTGAAATATTCAAGTACGAGGCGCAGGTTTTCGCGGTTTTCAGCCGGAGAGAACGCGGCGGCATTGTTCCACTGGAAGCGCAGGCCCTTGACCGGGAAGCCGTGCAGGACCATGAGCGGGAGGAGCCGGCCGTTGATGATGTGGGCGCACATTGTGGCGTCGCTTTCGGTGGTGCGCTCAAAAATTTCAAGGTGCACTTCTGACTGCGAGAGCGAGGAGCCGGAGTCAATAGTCATTGTTTGATTTAACACCACCTTAGACAGTTCGGAGTTACAGCGGTCCACGCGGCGGTCATAGACGTTGTAAGCGTCGCCGCGGCTGCTTTCCTTAATTTCAATTTCGGTGCCGTCGCTCGCCACGATGTACTGAGCCGCGCCCATGTCGCGCAGAGACGCCTCCACCTTTGCGCGCTCCGCTTCGTCGAGAGAGTTAACGCGGGCTATGCGCATAGGCATACCGAAGATCTCGCCGAATACGTCCCAGTAGGCCAGCATATTTTTTTTTGCTGATACATGAGGGGGCGCACTTCAGTAGCAGGCCGAGGTCTCGCGGCTTGCCCACTTCCACGCACCAGTTAGCCACGTCGCCCTCACGGTAGGAAATGCCGCCGCGCCAGTCGTCGCCGGGGGAGCGCACGACAACCCCATATTCAGGGATGACATGCTTACGCGGCACAAGCTCCACATTATTGAAACGGAGCGGGCCGCCGTCGCGTATGATGTCGCCCAACTGTATGAGGGTCGGCCCCCAGTAGATAGAATCCAGACACAGGCTGAGGAAATCGGCGAACCACTCACTTTGCAGCAGTTCGGTGGCGGCGGTGTTTTCCTTGCCGTTCTGGTCCACGAGGCGGAAATCTTTCTGCAACACTTTGCCCTTGCGCTGGGCGATACAGCCGGAGAGGTGGGCGTCGAGGACGCAATCGGCGTAAATATCATAAAGGCGGCAACGGTTTGGGTTTTCGTAGTCGATAGCCATTTGGTTAGCGGCTCGCCAGTCGGCAATGTCCTTTTTGTCAGGGAGTCGGACTGCTGCTGGAGCATTGCCGAAATCTGCACCCCCTTTTTGGAGGCGACGGCGCGCGCCAGCGTCTGAAGCTGGGAGCGTGTGGGGCGGCTGAAATAGTCGCGGATGTTATCTAAAAAATTAGCCATTGCGGTGAAATGTCAAGTTAAACGAATATTGCCGGCAGAGTCGAGGCGGAGCGCGCCCGGGGCGGCCAGACGCAGGGAGGGAGCGACAACGCGCAGCTCAACAGTCTGGTAAAAGCGAGTGCCGAGCGTGGGGATAACATGCACCTGGGCGACACCCGGGCGGAATGGCAGCACACGCCCGTCGGGCTCCACTCCGGCAGCTCCGCCGAAAGCCTGAAAAATTACATTTTGAAGCGCACCGGCGGGAAGCACCCGGGCGCGGATATATTGGGGCACGTCGTTGCCAAGAGTGACAACGCCCGGGCTGATGACGCGCAGCCCGTCGGGAATTGGCGCGGCTACCTGTTCGGCACGGTCGGGCACGGCTTCGAGGCGTTGGCGGCTCTGTTCTGTAAGCTCACGCTCGGCATTGGTTGCCGTGGCAGCGTTGCGGGCGTTCTCTGTGGCTGTTTCTGCGGCCCCTGTGGCGGCTTTTGAGGCTTGGGTGGCAGCATTGCAAGTCTTGACCGCTTCGGACGATGTGTCGGCAAGTTTTTGCGCCTGTTCGCGCACCTCATTTGCGGCGGTGTCTGCTTTTTTGGCTGCTGTGTTGGCGAGGTCGGCGGCTTCGGTCGCCGGCTTTTTCAGGATCTCAATCTGTGTGGGGGTAAAGTCGGCCCATGTGAACGGGTCGCCCTTGTCGCCTTTGAGGGCGGCCAACTGCTCCGGCGTGAAATCCTCATAAGTGAACGGCAGGCCGCGGGTGTATGCCGCCAACAGGTCGCACTCCACGACGCCCGGGGAGTCGGTGGCGAACTGCCAGAGCTCTACGCCGGGGTCGGCGGGGTAATATACATTTTGCAGGCCGTCGGGCATAAGGTCGTTAATTAGCTGCAAATGCAGTTCACGGCGCAGCGTGCCCTCACATAAGCCGTGATCCTTGAAAATGACAAGCAGGGCGTCACCGTCGGGCAGGCAATTTTTATAAGCGTCACCGGAGCGCGAGGCCGTGAAAGTATGGCCGTGCTTAACTGTATATGTCAGCACAAAGTCCACCCCGTCGGGGAGTGGCACGATTTTGCCGGCAGCGTCGCGGAAGCGCTCACGGAGGACAAAGTCGCTTTTGTAGTTTATATGTCGTGTTTCGGTTGCCATTATGTGAGTCTTAAATTACCTTTGCCGTCGAGACGTAGCGCGCCGGAGGCCGTGAGACGGCAACGCGGTGGCACAACATCGATGCAAAGTGTTTTGTAAACCGATGTGTCGGAGGTAGCCACGGCATTGACATAAGAGCGGCCGAGACGCAGCGGGGTGATGAAGCCGTCGGGCGAAACGTCGAGGGCTTGGTGGTCGCCCATGCAGAGGACAGAGCCGAGGCCGAAGCTGGGGAACAGGCGGGCGCGTATCTGCTGGCGCACGGGATTGGCGAGCGTTACAGTACGGGGCGCGCTGATGATGTCAACACGGAGCGGAGCCGCGAGGCTCTGGCCGGATAGCTGGGAGATGAGCGAGTCGATACGGGCGCGGGCGGCTTCGGACTTTTGGAGCTCCGCGCGTGTGTCGGCTGCGGCAGTGTCAGCCCCGGCGAGCCGTTTGTCGATGTCGGCCAAAATCTCCGGGAGGTTGACCGATAAAAAGAGGCTGACGGCAGCGTTGATGTCGTCGCAGGCTTCAATGAGGCCGCAGAACAGCTCGCCAACCTGACGGGCCGACACGGTTTTAGCGGCCACCGCGTCGCGTATGGCCTGAGCTTGAAGCAGCAGCGCGGCCGTGTCAAGCTGCTTGAGGTCGTTTTGGGTGAGTGGTTCCATTTTGAGGGATTAAAAGAGTTAAGAGAACACCTCGTCGAAAGGGTCCTGAAAAATTCGTGTAAGTTCGTTTTTGCTCTGAATGTTGAGCGGTCGGCCGGCGTTAAGGTCGGCGATCACTTCGTCGATTTTGTCAACCACAATGCCGACGTTATCGGGGTCGAACTTCTGGGCGACAGGCGGGCGGCGTGTTCCGGTCTGGTAGAGCAACTCCAGATAATCGGCGCGGGGTATGTCGGTGGCAGGGCTGATGTGTTGCACGGCATAGGCCGAGCGGACAGCCGGGGCCACAACGTCCTCGAGCTCAAAGATGAGCGGGAGGCCGTCGGCGAGTGTGGCCGTTATACTGATGTCGTTGCGCTGAGCGAGGGCGAACACACCGGCGACCGAGCCAAGCGCGATAACTGCGGCGTCGAGGAGTGTTTGACGGTCTGAAACAATAAACTGCATAGGCTAAGAGATTATAACCACCCCGTCGGGGGATAGTGTGAGGTTAGAGACAGGGAGGCCGCAGGCTTGCAGCATTTTTTTAGTGTTGCCCGGCCAGAACGGGTCGGGAGTGCCGGCGAGCATTAGGGGCGCTTCTGCACCGAGGAGGGGGTGTTCCTTGATGTCGCCGCGGAGGGAGCGGATGACAAATTCAGCAATGAAAGAGTCAGCCGGGGCGATGAGCGCGCCGGAGGGTGCGACAAGGAGGTCGCCGGTTGTTGTGTCTATTTGCAGTCCGTTCATTGCTTAATTTTTTCGTTTTCGTAATCACTGCGCTTTGTCAGCAAAAGGGTGTCGGCGCTCCAGTCGGCAGCGGCAGTTTTAAGAGCTGCGCCGCCGTCCTGAGCAACAGGGACCCAACCGGCCATAATACCCTTTAACTTGTTAATCTCGTTTTCGATTGTGTTAAGCCGCTTTGTGAGGTCGTCGATTTTAACAAGGCCGTTGAGTTTGCCACCGTTAAAAATTATATTGTCGGCGTTGATGTTGGCGGACATATTGGCGGTTTTAATACGGCAGCCGTCAGCGTCCATGACGGCGGAGGTGTCACCGATGACGACTTCGGCCTGTTTTATTTTCTCAGTGCTCAGAACCACCCCGGCGGCACCGTCTGCGACGAAGCCGACAATAACAAAACTGCCAACTTCCGGATAAAGCCAAAAGCCGTAATTCGCGCCCTGATTTGCTTGTAGATTGACACCGAGCAACGGGGCGCCCTCATTAAGCGGGGTGCAGTCGATTGTGCGGGCTTTTTCGTCCACGGCGTCCACGGTGCAGACCAGCGCGACAGTCTCGCCGTCGGTCTTTGCCAGTTCTCTGATGATATTTCGTAAATCTGCCATAACTGTTTATTTAGTCGCCGACACGCAGCCCGAGCGTTATTTCCTGACGGTAGCCGGACGTGCCGTATTTAATTACATTCTTTTTGACCTGATAGACTCCGGCTTTTTTGCCGTCGATAATTAGCCCGATAGCGTCGAGGCAGTCAACAAGCGAAGCCCCGAAAGTCGTAAAAGAGCCGGTGAGGCCGTCGCGTTTAAGGCGTTTAATTTCCTGTTCGGCCCACGCCTTTAACTCGCTTTCGGTTTTGTTGTAGGTGTGGAGCGTGCGGTGTTCGCCGTCGGCGTCGCCGACCTCAACTTTGATTTTTTTATTATCCGGCATAAGGCTGACCGCCTTAACGCGCAGGCGCATATTTTCAGCCTTTTGCTGCTGGAGGCTCTGGTCTGAAATGATGTTAAGCCCGGAGCGGAACACTTGCGAGGGAGTACTGTCGCGGTCAAAGAGCACGCCACAGTAAAGAACCGGCTCGCCGTTCTCATATCGGAAAAATGAGCGGATGCCCTGTTCTGATAATCTTCCGAGCAAAGCGGCCACAGTGTCAGCGGTGACACGATAAGCACCGAGCGACTGTTCGCCCATAACATTGAGCCGGTAAGTTATGCCCTGATCCTTAAGAAGCGTTTCAATAGTAACAGAGCGGTAGGCTTTTTTCTGTGCCGGCATTTGTTTGAGTTTGAACATATCATCCTCGCAGGTAATGACAACCGGAGTTTTGAAGCCTACGTCACGGACATAACCCACAAAAGCAAGCTGTAAATTACCGTTATATCCCAGATAAATACGCACGGAGTCGCCACGATGCACAGGAATTTCAGCCGAGCCGTTCCACTTCATTTTTTTAGGGAGTGTTATTTTGGCTTCGGCTGTGAGCTTCTCAGTGTCGCGTACAATCTCCACCGCCGAGACAAAGCCGATGTCCCAGCAGCGCTCGCCGGTTATCTCAATTTTAGCACACAGCTTAAACATGGGTTAAACGGTATTTAACGGGTGTTTAATAGTCGTATCTGTTTGGTTTCATAGAGCCGTAGCGCACCGGGTTGCGTGCGTCGTCCCCGTCCTCACTCTCATAGAGAGGTAAGTCGGGGGAGGCTTTGCCGGCTTGAATATCGCGAAGCCATTTGATAGCGTCGTTATAGAGACATTCCCGGCGTTCGTGTCCCATATTCTGAGGGAGACGGTGAACCATTAGCCAAAGGGAAATATTTACGGCGCACTGTACGAGCATAGCGTTACGCTCTGAGCCCTCAGAAGCAAATACCCGGGTCATATCGTAGCGATAACGCAGATAAGAACCGATTTGCTCCAGGGCGGCGGCTTCGGCGGTCAGGCGTGTTTCTTCGTTCTGTGTTATCTGCTTGAGCTCGTATTCGTCGCACACGCCCCGGTAGTCGTCAAGAGTCAGGAACATAGGCCGGAAGTTTTGGGCATAGCTTCATAAATTGCAATTTCGCGGGCTTTTTCGGCAGTCAGGCCGGGGAGGCGCTTTTGCCGGATCATTTTTTTAACGCCCTGCATAGATACGCAGACCGGGCGCCCATGAAGCACAAGCACCAGGAATTTTTTACGGTGGAGGTCAGCGGAGCGCTGAGCTTCACGGATCGCGCGTTTTTTGCGCCAGTCGAACAGGAGGGCGCGGAAGTATTCAAATATTACCATGATACATTTTTTGCGTTAGGTCGCAACCCTATTGAAGTGGATGAAACAATTTTCTTTTGTCGGGTATCTCTCTGTAAAATCCATATAGCGCCCTCGTCGGCGTCCGGTGCGTCGTCGTGTCCGCGCATACCCTTTTCAAATGCGAGGGTCTGGTCGATGCCGGCGAGCATATCGGGGTCGTCTCGCTGGCTCTCGTCGTAATAGACGAACCCACGCTCCCACAGTGGCGAAACAGCTTCAACGCGCTGGAACTTGTCAGGCTTTTTGCGCTTGTCGCCGGTCATTG
This sequence comes from Duncaniella freteri, assembly GCF_004766125.1. Taxonomy (NCBI): domain Bacteria; kingdom Pseudomonadati; phylum Bacteroidota; class Bacteroidia; order Bacteroidales; family Muribaculaceae; genus Duncaniella; species Duncaniella freteri. The sequence goes on along the minus strand of NZ_SJSA01000005.1, from coordinate 20,709 downwards.
GGAGCTGGTAGCCGCGAAGTTCACCCTCTCGCATAAATTCATCGAGGATGGTGTCCTGCATAAAATTCGCCTCCATGTACCAGCGCACGGCGATACCCTGAGCGCGCGCCCATTCGTAAAGGTCGTAACACCAGCGTACCATTTCGGCAACGGAGCACTGACGGACAAAAGCACGGAGGTGCCAGAGCTGAGTCCCGGCTTTCCCCCAGAGTTTCGCCGCCTTAAAGTCATTTTTGTTTGAGCCTTTGAAACTGGGGTCGATATAAAGCACAATTTCCGAGAACTTAGACCAGGCAGGGCGCTTACCCCAGCGGATCCACTCGTTGCGGAACACTGCACCCTCAATTATCGGGTTATTCATGTATTCTTTTTGAAATGCACGATAACCGGCGACGTCGGCAATTGCCTGCACTTCCTCCGGGGTCCATTTGGCAGCCCAGGAAATATCGCCGTTTTTGTCGTAGATGTTTACACGGGTAACGTGTACGCTCTTAATATCGCACCACTTCGCCAGCACTGAATTTTTGGCAATCATATTACCGACCATAAAGAAGCGGCCGCGCCCACCGTCGAGAGTACCGAACAGAGCCGAGCGCACCCAGTCGAACAGCTTAGAGACACGCGCCGGACTTTCCACCAGTTCGTCGTCGTCGAGGTCGTCAATAACGATGTAATCCGGACGGTGTGAGCGGTAGCGCAGACCACGCGGAGACTGACCGCGACCACGGGCAAAAAATGCGACTTCCGTCTGCGTTACAAATTCTCCCTCCTCCCAGGATCCGGCGTTGTACTGTTCCCCGAAATCGGCAATATAACGCTGGTTGTACTGTAACTCCGCCTGAATGTCACCCAACAGAGTTTTAGCGTTATCCTCAGACTTGCCGACGATGACCATAACGTTAATTTCGCGGCGTTCCTGACACATTAGCCACATAGGGACAAATACGTCCATATTGGTAGACTTAGCCGCACCACGATGCCAGACAAAACCGGCTTTGAGGTTTCGGTTGGCTTTTATCTTATTGGCCGCGTCAATGTGGAATTTAGCGCAAGGGGTAGCTTTCCCGGTTTCGGGGTTAATAGTCCAGTGTGGGAAATAGTAATCAACGAAAGCGGTATAATCAGAGCGCAGCCGGGCAATGCGCGCGAGACGCTGTGCCGGCGATTCTATGATGTTAATGGAAGTGGCAGCCTGCACCGTTTCGCAGTGCTGTTTCCATTCCTCAATCGCTTTTTTTAATTCCGCTTTTGTCATACTTTAGAAAGACTCTTTTAATTTTTCAGAGATGAAAAGGTCGTGATAATGGTTAATGGTTTTGAGCAGTTCCGGGGTGACATTCGGGTCGAAGCTCATACGATATTGCAGCCATTTGCTGAAAGCCATAAATACCTCTATAATGTCAACCACGGAAGTTTTTTTGTCGAGGCGTTCAACAGTGGCGGCAAACTTCACAAGTTTGTCAGCGCTGGCGGCTGTTTTCTCCGGGCTGGGGTCATTTGCCAAATCCTCCAGTAACACATTTATGGAGTTAAAAATTTTATTAACCAGTTCCTGTCTCGTAATGTTGGCGGCGGCTCGTGCCTGTTCCCAGCCACCCTCCGCAACCCATTTTGTGACAGTCTGAGCAGATACGCCGACTTTTTCAGCAATAGACTTCTGAGGCTCCCCCTGCATATATAGGAGGCGCGCGTGTTCGCGTTGCTGTTCGCGTTCCTTTTTGGTTTTAGTTGCCATTCATAATAAACCGAGAATTTAAGTTAACACCCACACTGCGGGGGCGTTTTCGATATTTCGCATTATCGGCGGCACCTCAGCATAGCAGGAGTAAACTCCGCTCTGCGTTCGGTTTGCACGATAATTCACACTGCAAAGTTGGGGTAAAAAAGTGCTATGGTAAAAAAGAGTGTAAAACTTTTACACTCTTTTTGTTAGGGTTGTGAACAATGCTCAACTTTGCACCGCTGAACGACTTAAATACATTCTTTGCATAGCAAAGCGGCAAGCCGATTAGCGGAGTAGAGCAGCCGGTAGCTCATTGGGCTCATTCCCCAAAGGTCGCAGGTTCGAGTCCTGCCTCCGCCACCAAGGTAAAAAAGATTAGGACAACCGCCCCGGGCACAGGGGACACACCCACCACCTCCGGACCAAGCCCCTAAGTGCCCCGGGCATTTTCTTTGCGAGAGTTAATATTTTAAAATACAAAGCGTGGCAAGCACGATAAGTGAAACGAGACAACTACAATGAAAGAAGTAATAATCTCAACTGAGGCAGTAAACAGCTACGGCACGCGTGTGCTGACTTCGGGCATAGACCTGGAGCAGTTCAAGCGCAACCCGGTTTTGCTATGGATGCACCGCCGTGCTTTCGACGGTCAGTCAATGCCTATCGGCAAAATTGACAACCTCAGAGTTGAGGAGGGGAAGCTGATAGGCACCCCGATATTTGACCAAAACGATGAATTTGCCCGGAAGATAGAGAGCAAATGGGAAAGCGGATTTTTGCGCATGGCTTCGGCAGCCCTGGAGCCTACCGAAGTGAACCCAGACCCGGCTTTAGCATTGGAAGGGCAGACACGTGCAACGGTGACACGGTGCAAACTTATCGAGGTTAGCATTGTGGATATTGGCGGCAATGATGAAGCCCTGCAACTCTGTGGAGCAGACGGCAAGCAGTTGAAGCTCGCCGCCGGTGAGGATGCCCCGACACTTCCGCTCTTGAAACTGAACGAACCCAAGCCCGCGCCGGAGAATGAACCCGGCGAGGGGGAGGAAATCAATAACAATAATAAAATAATAAAAACAGCGATGAACAAAGACCAGTTAATCCTCTTAGGACTTCCCGAGGATGCGTCCGACGAGCAGGTAACAGCCGCGCTCCAGCTGATGAAAACCAAGGCGGACAGCGCCGAAACTTTGCAGCTTGCGTCCGTAACTCAGTACGTGGATCAGGCTATTGCCGACAGAAAGATTTTAGCGGCGCAGCGTGAACATTACATTAAGCTCGGTAAAGCCGCCGGCGCAGAAATGCTCGCAGACACATTCAAGGCTATGCCCGGACAGCAGAAGCCCACCGACACACTGAACCTGAACAAACAGAGTGCCCCCGGTGCAGGTGAACAGCCTAAGAAATACACCAAGTTAAGCGAAGTGCCGCAGAGCGAACTCATTGCACTCCGCAAAGACCAGCCCGCGGAATATATGCGCCTGTATAAAGAAGAGTACGGCGTAGACTGCCCGCCCCTAAGCGAATAAATAAACCCTATAAACACAATCAACAACAGCAATGAAATCGAAAAGCAATTTTTTTAAGAAGCTGCTCGGCATAGTCAGCTGCATGATTATGGCCGTTGCGTTCAATGCCGCCGCCGGCGCTACCTGTGCTGTGGCAATCGGCTGCGCCCCTGAAACCGGAGCAATCGCCGGCAATGTTCTGGCACTTGCATTAGGTCAGGCAGCCCCCGCGGGTTCATTCCGTGCCGGTGTCCTCAAAGAGATATGGACCGGTGAGCAGATCAAACAGTTCCGCACCGCCCTGGAGTCGTGGGGCTGGCTTGCAAGAATCCGCAGTTATAACCAGTATGTAAATAACGACGTTATCCACTTCGTTGAAATCGGCGGTGACCCCACGGTGCTTGTAAATAATACCACCTACCCAATTCCTGTTACTGCTCTGGAGGATGCGGACAAGCCTGTGAGTCTTGACAAGTTCACAACCGAGGCAACCCCTGTGACCAATGATGAGCTGCACGCTATCAGTTACGACAAAATGGCAAGCGTTCAGGAACGCCACCGCGATGTATTGGTCGAGGCGTTCGGTCAGCGTGCAATACACGCCATTGCCCCGGATGAGAATAAAACCGGCGTGCCTGTGCTTTTCACTACCGGCGAAGCTGTAGAGGGTCGCAAGCTCATGACTTCGGCTGACCTTTTGGCAGTCAAAAGGAGCTTTGACAAAATGGGTATACCCAAGCAGGATCGCGTGCTGGTGCTCTGTTCCGACCATGTGAACGACCTGCTCCAGACAGAGCAGCGTTTCAAAGACCATTACAACATTAACCAGACCGAGGGCAAAATCGGCCGCCTGTATGGTTTTGACATTTACGAATATGACGGCACACCCTATTACAACTCGGCAGGTAAAAAACTTGCATGGGGTGCTGTTCCCGGTGCGACCGACTCGCAGAGCTCCGTTGCGTTCTATGCCGGCAGAATGATGAAAGCCGCAGGCTCAACAACATTCTACTGGAGTAAAGCCGAGAACGACCCTCAGAACCACCGCAACCTCGTTAACTTTGACCAGTACGGCATTTGTCTGCCTTTGTCTGAGACCAATTGTCGTATGGCAATAGTCAGCGCAAAAGCGTAAAAAACCTATGGCTACACTGAAACAAGGAAGCAGAGGCGCGGAGGTAAAAGCCCTGCAACAGCGGTTAAACCTCATACCTGACGGTATTTTCGGACCGTTGACCGAGGAAGCCGTCAAAGAGTTTCAGAAGCGTAAGGGGTTAACGGCTGACGGAATAGCCGGAGCGCAGACACTTGCAGCTATGGGCGCGACACCCGGAAAGCGCAAGGTCGATGAAATCATTCTGCACTATACGGCAACGCCGGAGGGTGAGGAGTTTTCAAATACCCGGATAAAAGCAAGCCATTTGGCGCGTGGCTTTTCTGATATAGGCTACCACTATGTTATCGGACTAAACGGGGAAATCCGCCCCGGGCGGTCCGAGGCAGTGGCCGGAGCGCATTGCACCGGACATAATACGCGGTCAATCGGTGTGTGTTACGTTGGCGGATGTCCGCCACGTAAGACCCCGAATTGGCAAAATATCGGGAAGGACACACGAACCCCGGCACAAGAGGCTACGCTTGTAAAGTTGGTTAAAGAACTTCTCAAGAAATACCCCGGCGCTACTGTTCACGGTCATAACGAATTTGCTAATAAACCGTGCCCCGGCTTCGATGTAAAAAAATGGCTCACAAAAGTGGGTATTAAACAGTAACAATATGAATTGTCGTGCCAGTGAGAGCAGAGCGGAGCTTGCTCCGGCTATGCCGAGCGCAGCCGACAAAGCATTGGAACAATGAATGAGCGGCGAAATAATAACAATCATAGTATCGGCGCTTGTTGCGGCGGTATCTGGTCCCGTAGGGGCATGGGTTGGCCGCAAACTGGAGCGCACTAAATACCGCATTGAACTTAAGACGCTGAGGGCTGAAATGAATAATAAGCTCGCAGAGGTCAAAAGCAATGAGCTTGAAAACGTGCGAAAGGCTGCGGACATACTGATGGAAAGTATTGTGCCGCCGCTCAAAGCCGAAATAACTAACTTACGCAAAGATGTGCAAAGACTCAACAACGCACTGGAGCGCATTTGGGGCTGTCGTCATATTGATAGCTGCCCTGTCAAATTCGAGCTGCTGCTCACACCGAAAGGTCGCGGAGCACACCAGGACGGAAACAACGGAGCATGTGACGACGAGCGCCAAAGGTTGCGAGGTGCACACCCAACACCAAGAGGCGACCCTGACGAGGGAGACCCAAACCCGGGGGCTGACGGTTACGGAGATTGAGGTCTACGACACTGAAAAGCAACCCGACCCGGACACCGGACAAAGACCGTTAAAAGCCAAGATCCGGCAGACCCACGGCGAGGAGCAGCAGAGTAATGAGGCGGCAGATATTACCGCCGAGGAGAAAGCCGAGACCGAAACCGAAGCGGTGCAGACCATTGACGGCGGCACGCTTGACGAAGTGACGGTAACAGCTACCAAAGCCCCGAGCCTGTGGGAACGGTTGAAAGTCGCCACCCTGATATTGGCTGCAGTTCTGATCCTGTCAGTAGCAGGGTGGAAAATATATAATCTAAAACGTAAAAAGATATGAGCAACGAAACAAAAGAAAAGACCACAGCCGAAATCGCAGCGGAAAATCTGGCAACGATTAATGAAGCCGGCGCCGTCACTGCGGAGGAGATGGCACACGTCGCGGCAACCTTAGAGACAGCTTCGGCGAAAAAGTCAGGCAAAGGCAAGAACCAGCCCGAGCCGGAACTGGTCGCAAAACTGAAAGCAGCCCGCGCCAAAGCAAAGGCGGAAACTGACGCCCTTACTGCTGTGGGTAAAGCAGCGTGCCGGCGTCACAGTCTCCCGGCAGTATGGGTGACAGCCGACGGCCAGTGTTTCAAACAGGAAACTGACGCCCGAAACCACGGCAAAAGTCTGGGATTTTCGGCAGTACCCTTAAAAGTGGAAGCGTAATGGCAACAAGTCTGAATATACAGAGACAGAACGGCAATGTCCCCAAGTCTCTGCCCGGTGAGGACCATATAACCGGTTTTGTGGTCTATCTTCCGGCGGCAGATATTCCGGCCGCGTTCAAAACCGACCACGTGCAGCCACTCAGCACCATTGACGCGGCGGAGGCTGCGGGTATTAAGGAGGATGCAGCAAGCTGGGGCGTGCGTGTGCTTCACTATCAGCTCAGCGAACTTTACCGAATTAACCCGGCTGTAAGCCTGTATGTGGCGATCTTCGAGAAGCCGCAGGGTGAGTCCCAGACATTCGCCGAGCTTAAGACAGTGCAGAACTTTGCGGCCGGCCGTATCCGTCAGATCGGCGTATGGTGTGGCGACCGCACCCTTAGCGGTGACGACCTCACGGCCCTGCAGGGTGTCGCGGACGCACTTGCCGGGGAGGAGGCGGAACTGTCTGTCGTGTACGCCCCGAAAGTGGGCACGCTCAACACAATGCCGGTTAACCTTGCGGGTGAGAATAAAAGCCGCGTCAGCGTGGTGATAGGTCAGGCAGGAAGCGGCAAAGGAGCAGACCTGTTTAACGACAAGACCAACACCGGGAAAGCAAGCGTCAGCGGTCTGGGTGTCGTTATGGGCTTGCTTAGCAGCGCAAAGGTTCACCAGTGTATTGCATGGATCAAAGAGTTCCCCACCGGTGTAAGTCTCCCGGCTTTCGGTGACGGTACACTGTTGCGCGATGTGGATAAAGCATTGCTCGAGACACTTGACACGGCGCGTTATCTGTTCTTTATCACTCATACCGGGCAAGCCGGAAGCTATATGAATGACAGCCACACAATGGACTCCGCAATCAGCGACTACGCAGCCATTGAGAGCGTGCGAACTATGGATAAGGCTGTGCGCGGCATACGCACATACGTAAAGCCGGAACTCGGCGGCAACGTATATGTTGACGCTTCCACCGGACAGTTGGCAAGCTATACCGTGGCGCATTTGGAAACTGTGGCAAACCAAGCCCTCGAGGCTATGGAACGAGCCGGGGAACTTAGCGGCTACAAAGTTGAGATAGACCCGGAGCAGGATGTCGCAAGCACCAGCCTGGTAGAGTTCGTAATCAAGAATGTTGCAGTCCCGGTTATGCGACATGTGAGAATTAAAATCGGGTTCGCTAAATCCGTATAACCTAAACACAAAAGGCAAAAGCAATGAACGTAAGCATTAAAAACGGCGTGCCTATGGTTAACGGCATGTTAGTTGCGTGGGCTGATATTGTCGTACTTGTCGGCGGTGTGCCTGTTACCGGCATTACAGGTGTGGAGTATGGCGATGAGCAGGAAATCGTTAACAAGTGGGGCGCAGGGCGTCACCCGGTGGGACGTGCAAAAGGACGTATAACCCCCTCCGCTAAAATTACCCTCTACCACGAGGAAGTTGTGGCGCTTCAATCCCAGAGCGTGAACGGACGACTGCAAGACCTCCCACCCATTGAAATACAGGTGAGTTATTTGCCTGAAAATGGGGTCGTGGTAACTGACAAGATCCGCAACTGCCATATTTCAAGCAATACTCGCAAGTGGAAAGAGGGAGACACCGGGCAGGAGGTAGAACTTCCGCTCGTTCCCTCACATATCGAATGGGGCAAAGCTGCATAATCCCCATTTCGCACCCTTTTAAGGCCGTTAAGGGCTGACCCCCTTAACGGTCACTAATAATCAAACTTAAACAGTTATTCTCTGCTTAGGCAGAGCGATTTAAAATCGATTAAAAAACCATTTAACCCCCGATTAAAAAGCATGGAAAAGGTTAACAACACCCCTAAAGTATTTAACGGCGATTTGACCGAAGCACAGGTTGACGCTTTCAAGGCTCAGCACCGCAAAAGTTTCGCAGTTGAAATTCAGGACGGCGACGAGGTGCATATCGGCTATTTCAAGCGTCCCACTCTGGAGACTCTCAAGGCTGTAACCAAGGTTGCAAAAAGCGACGAAGTGGAAGCCGGTAAAGTGATGTTCGACAACTGCTGGCTGGGCGGTAGTAAGGAACTGCGCACCGATGCGCTGCTCTTCATGGCTGTTCAAAAGAAGTTGGGTGAAGTGCTCAACGGCTTCCAGGGTCTAATAAAAAACTTGTAGAGGCGCACACACTGGCGGAGTCTGACGAGGAGGACGGCTTCGCCAAGGGGTGCGCCCTGATCCGGGCTAACCTGCACATTGATATTGAAAAGATTGAGACGGAGGAGGAATGGGCGCGGCTCTACTGCGAGGCACTATGGCTGGAGCGATGGAGGAACCGGAACCGGGCAGAACTTATCGCGTCATTGTTCGGAGAGAAGCCCTAAAGCCAGGGCAGCGAGCCAGGGCCGTCGCCCTTAACCATGCTCCGAAACCCGCGCCACAGCCAGATGAACAAGCCGATAAAGCCAAGGACTACGAAGAGTTTCCACAGCAGGGCCAAAACTGATATGATTATTTTGGTAAACATGGTCTTGTTACTTTGGTAAGGTGCTACAAATATAGCGAATAAAAACGACATGGCAAGCGTATTTGACTACATTTTTAGGATAGGCGGCAATTTTGTGGCGCAGATAAGCGGCATGAGCGCAGCGGCCGGCGAATTTTCCGCAAGGGCGGAGGTCGCCGAAAGTCGCGGGCGCAGTTTTGCTGCGTCGCTTGCCACGTTCTCATACGCTACGGACATGGCGCGGAACCTAAGCGAGGCAATAGGCGGTCTGAGCAGTGCGGGCATAAAGCTGGACAGCCAGATGCACGATTTAAGCGCTGTTGCTGGCGTTACGGGCGAGGGTCTGAAACAGATCGAGACATTCGCGCGGCAGAGCGCAAAGGCGTTCGGCACTGACGCCGCCGTGGCGGTTGAGGGTTACAAACTGCTGCTCTCGCAGCTGACGCCGGAGCTGGGCAAATACCCGGACGCGCTCAGGGAGATGGGCGACTGCATACAGACGACCAGCAAGCTGATGGGCGGGGACGGCGTGGCGGCGGCTCAGGTGCTTACCACGGCGATGAACCAGTACGGGGTGAGCATGGAGGACCCGACGGCGGCAGCCGGGGAAATGGCGCGCATGATGAACGTAATGGCGGCAGCCGGACAGGCAGGATCGGCGGAACTTCCGGCGATAAGCGCGGCGCTCCAGCAGTGCGGTATGGCTGCCAAGGCTGCAAATGTGAGCTTCGAGGAAACAAACGCCGCAATCCAGGTACTTGACAAGGCGGGCAAAAAAGCCAGCGAGGGAGGTGTCGCATTGCGAAACGTTCTGGGCCAGCTCAGCAAAGGCCGCTTCGTCGAGAAGCAGGCACGGGAGGAGCTTGAAAAGGCCGGCATTGATGTTGTGGCTCTGGGCGACAACTCCAAGAGCCTTAAAGAGCGCCTCGAGATGCTGAAACCGATGCTTAACGACTCCGCGCTGTTGTCAAAATTCTTTGGTGTGGAAAATGCCAACGCCGCCCGTGCCCTTATACAAGGCACCGAAAGCCTGCAAGACTTCACGACCGCCGTAACTGGAACCAACAGCGCGACCGAGCAGGCCGCTATTGTCATGGACAGCTATGCCGAGCGACAGGCACGAGTAAACCAACAATTTGAGGACTTCAAAATTACCATATTCCAAGCCACCGGCGATTTTTCGTTATGGTGCGGTGTCCTGACTTCTGCACTTGTGCCGATTGCTCAACTTGCCCCATTACTTACAGCAGGCTGGAGACTAATGCTGTTAATTAAAAATCTCAAATGGGCAAGTATGTGGAGCAGTGTTGTGGGTTGGGTTCGTGCAGCCGGCGTTAACTTCGCGCTGATGAACGGCACACTCTCAACTACCAACATGGTATCACTGGGCTTTATCGGTAATATGGGACGCGCAACAATAGGGTTAATTCGATTTGCCACCGTAGGAGTTTTTAACGCTCTGAAAGGTCTGGGCGCACTCATATTGTCACTTGTGACGAGTGGCACAGCGTCCGCCACATTCTCCGGCATTGCTTCAACAGCTTTCGGAACTTTTGCCACTACTGCCTCGGCAGCTTGTCGCGCCGTTTCGGTCGCAATTATGAGCATTCCGATTGTTGGCTGGATAGCTGCGGCCATTGCTGCATTGATAGCGATAGGTGCTTACTTCTGGAACACGTCGGCTAAATTCCGGGCAGTGCTCAAAGGGACATGGGCGGCGTTCAAGGCTTGTTTTACCGGTATCGGCGAACTTGCTAAAAACACTTTTGGAGCAATCGGCGACCTGATAAAAGCAGCGTTCAATTTATCCCCCTCCGGAATAGATGCAGCCCTGAAAAAGTTAAAAGCCGGTTTCAGTGACTACGGCAAACAGGTGGGTCAGGCGTTTAATGAGGCTTACAATGCCGAAATGGCAGAGTCCGCCCAAAAAGAGGGCAAAAAGAGTCCCAAAGGAAACAAGCCAACAACCAACGGAAGCGGTGCGACGGTTCCGGGGGTGACTGTTCCGGAAGTCAACCCCACCGGCAACACTCTGAGCGGTGCGAGTGGAACAGGCGGCAAAGGATCCGGCAGTGACGGAGGCGGAAAAATAAGAAACATAACTGTAAATATTGACAAACTTGTCGAGCGCTTCGAGATACACACCGCGACCGTCGGCGAAAGTACCGAAAAGGTCAAGGCTGTTATTTTGGAGACCCTTATGGGAGCGCTAAACGACACACAATTAGCAATGTCATGAGCCTAATTCCACAACCGAGCTTAGGAGGTAAAAAATTACCTGTCAGCATAGATCTTGCAGCTATGAGCTGGGGGCAGCACATGGCTAAAAAACTTATACGCTTCAAGGAACTGGGCGGAAGTCCTGAGCGTGACGGCATAACCGTGCACGAGATTGGGCAGCCTATCACCGACCCGGAATATTGGGAGGGGCGCTGGGTACTCTGCCCCCTCAGACTGGAGCGAGAAAACGGCGTGGGGCTGACATTTGCCGATGCAGTGGCAGCAGCCAGCCGAGAACATAGGATTATAAGCACGGCTCTGACCGGTAGAGACGGCACGGTGAAAGAGTATATAAACGCCGGCGATTGGGCGGTTAATATCGTGCTGGGCTTGCAATGTGTCGAGGGTGGAGAGATAGCCGATAAATGGCCGACCAATGAGGTGCGGGAAGTTCGCAAGCTGTTGGAAGCAAATGAGGCTCTGAGAGTTCACAGCGAATTTTTAGACGCTTTGAATATCGGGCGGCTTGTGATTAGAAGTTATTCCCTCAGCCAAATGACAGAAGCCAATTATCAGGTAGTTGAAATCAGCGCGGTCAGCGATGAAGATTACGAGATATTCAGCACCGATTATGAGCAACCGAAAAAATAACAACAGCGATGAAAGGCATGTTAATTGACAGTATCACCGGCGACCTGCTGACCGAACACGGCCGCATAGCGATTGGAGACACCGAGGGGCAAACCGCCGAGGCGGTTGTCACCACCATGCGCGGAGACATTAAGGAGCACCCCCTTTTAGGCGGTGAAGCCGGCAGACTTCGCGCCGGTCAGCCCGATGTAATGTGGCCCGGTGAGGTTCGCCAGATGTTACGCGGTTGCGGGGTCGATTGTGAGCGTGTAGTAATGGAGACTGACGGAACTATCAGCATAGAACGATGAGAACGACAGCGAAAGAGAGGCAAACACTGCTTGATATTGCCCTGCAAACGGGCGGACACATTGAAACGGTGCTCGCACTGGCAGAGGCTAACGGTATGAGCATAACCGACCGGCTGGAGGATGGGAGTGTGCTGATAGTTCCGGTACCGGTGGAGGGTGGAGACACCCGAACCGTTGAACTTTACAAGGCGCACAAGGTGGAGCCGGCAACCGAAATAAGCCCGGAAGATATGGCGGCTTGCCCTTACGGCGGTATTGGCTTTATGGGCATTGAAATAGATTTTATCGTGAGTTAAACAGCATTTCTCTGCTTAGGCAGAGCGATTAAAAATCGATTAAACAGCTATTAAATGAGTAGTAAAATGGCACGCAATATTAACGAAATTAAAACAGAGATCGCACGCGAGTTTATGCGCAATGAGTCTGCGGCGGAACTGTACGGGTTTACCCCGGGCTCAGAGTTCGGCGACATATTCGGTGCGGCAAGTGTTGAAAATATTTTGCTTTATGTCTGGGCGGTCTGTGCCTGGAGCGTCGAGCAGCTTGTAAGCAGGCACAAAGCGGAGGTAACGGCGGAACTGGAGGAACTTATAGCCCACCGCCCGAAATGGTACCGCGATAAGGTGCTCCGCTTCATGGCAGGCCACGAGCTTGAACAGGACAGCGACACATACGACACTACCGGAATGACTGAGGGGGATATAGCGGCGGCGTGTGTCGTAAAACATGCGGTCGCTATGGAGAGCAAGGATGCCAGTCTGCTGACAATAAAAGTAGCCGGAGAGAGTGGCGGAGTGCGCAAACCGATAACAGCGGAACAGGAAAAGCAGCTGAAAGCCTATATAAACGAGATTAAGGATGCCGGCGTGCGCACCGCACTTGTGAATATGGAGGCGGATACATTCGACTGTACTGTGGATATCTACTACAATGCTATGCTGGATCCTGCCGTTGTTCAAACCGCATGCCGTGATGTGATCTGCGATTATATTGAGAATTTGCCTTTTAACGGCGAATATACGAATATGGCCCTCGTTGACCGCCTGCAAGAGGTAGAGGGGGTGAAAATAGTGGAGTTGCGGGGTAGCACCGCGCAGGCCGTAAACGAGAGTACAACGACACAGATTAACGCGCGTCTGACCCCCGCAGCGGGCTATTTCAGACCAGGGGCGATAACTGTAAACATGAAAGCGTATGACGAACAAGGCTGACAGAACCTATAATGTAAATATCAAGCGGCTGGCGCTGCTGACATTGCCGACGTGGCTACGGCGCCCGCTTTCCGGGGCTCTGATATATGCCGGGGTCAGCCCGCTGGGGCGTTTGCTCCAGGAGCTGCGCGCATACAGGAGCGCAACAAGTTACCGGCTGAGACATAACGGGCAGGTGTGCAAGCTGTGCGGGGCACTTAATGATGAGTTTGACCCGGGACTGCGCCGCATAGAGATAGAGGACAGCGACAGTGTCGGAAACCGGGAAGCTGCGGCGGTATGGCTTCGCGATATGGACCGGTGGGTGATGGTGCCGCGGCGAGGCGCGGGCGCGGTGAGCATACACCGGGAGGGATTCAACGGCACGAGCGGTTATGACTTCTGGGTGACGGTGCCGGAGGAACTGTGGACGGCCGAGACGGAAACGAGACTACGGGCAATATTGAACATGTATAAACTGGCGGGCAAACGCTACGCTATAAACCATAAATGACAATGGACAAAATATTAGGTAATTTTCTGACACAGGCAAACAAAGATTTTCCTCTGGACTGCGAGACGCTGGACTATCTGCAAAAACTGGTGGCACTTGCAGCCATTGCCGGCAACATAGGAGGCGACCGTGTGGTTCTCTGGGGTTGCGAGCCCAACAGCGAGGGGACCCGCAGGGGGGCTGGCTATGTATTCGTAAGGACCAAGAACGCGCCGGAGGGTGAGGTTCTGCCCTGGGATGGCGGACCGACCACAAGCGGCATGTATGTGAAACAAGAAGCAATCCCGGTAAGTGCCAATAATACGGACTACCCGAAAGCCTACACGCGCCGGAGTCTTGCGCCCGGCATAGGAGAGGAAAACTACACCTGGGAGAGCTTCACAGACATTAAGAGCATAAAGGGACTGATGGACGAGAACCGGTCGCTCCGCAATGAGCTGGCGACCGTTCAGCCGGCACCGTTGGGGATAGTCCAGATGTGGGCCGGTTCCCGGGTGCCACAAGGCTATGTGCTATGTGACGGACAGCCATTAAGGAAGTCCGATCATCCGGAGCTGTTCAATGCCATTGGCTCGACATTCAACACTGCGGTAAACGCGAACGGCGTAAGGTACACGACCCAGGATGGTTATTTCAGGGTACCTGACCTGAGGGGACGTTTCGTTGTCGGTCTCCATGACAGTGACCGGGACTATGAGAGCCCGGGACCGGCGGCGGACTGAAGAAAGTGACGCTCACGGAGGAGACAATACCCCGTCACAGCCATGAGGAGATGCTGTGGAAAGGGGGAAGCGGAGACTGGAAAGGGCACGGCAGCAATTCCTGGCCTAATGCCACAACAATATTCGAGTGTTCACCTCATGGGATAAACACACTGGACTATGGCAAGGGTGAAGCTCACGAGAACCGCCCCCCATATTATGTGCTGGCATACATAATGCGCGTTAAGTAGACATAAATAAATACCCGAGATTATGGCAATAAGGACAATAGCACAGCTAAAAGCGTGGTTCCGTCGTGGGAAGTACCCGACGGAGGAGCAGTTCGCCGACTGGCTCGATAGCTACGTGCACAAGGAGGAAAGCATTATCCCCGTAATACAGGTGGAGGGGCTAGCGGAGCAGCTCAACAGCAAGTATGTCGCTTCGGAAGGGCATGAGCTGGAACGGCAACACATTGAACTAAAGGGAGATTATGAGACGCACAAGAAGACATCGGATGAGCGTTTTGACAATATATCCGGGTGTATCGAGGATCTGGAGACCGAGAATGAGAGGCAACAAACGGAGATTGATTCACTGAATGCCGAAGTTGAGGTCATCCATACGAAGGACTCGTCACAGGACAAAGAGATCTCAGCACTGCATGATACGGACAGGGACCAGCAGATGAGCATTGACTCGCTCGATGGAAGGGCAGACACTTTGGAGCTGGGTATACGTATGCATGTCTCGGACACCGATAATCCACACCGTGTCAACAAATCGCAAGTCGGGCTCGGCAATGTCCCGAATGTTGCGACAAATGACCAGACCCCACCTACACGATGGCACCGTCTCTGACAGACCTGTCAAGCGGAGAGAAGCTGTCATCTGCTTTCGGTAAACTCATGAAGGCGGTGTCATCGCTAATCTCACATATCAGCAGCAGGGACAATCCGCATCAGGTGACTGCCACACAGGTAGGAGCATCGCCATCTGGACATAACCATGACTCCACCTACCAGCCTAAAGGTAATTACGCGCCGGCAACACACACGCATACGGCGGCACAGGTGAATGAGGACGCGTCACACAGGTTTGTGACGGATGCCGAGAAGTCTGCATGGAACAGTAAGGCAGGTGGCAGCCACAACCATGACTCCACCTATCAGCCTAAAGGCAATTACGCGCCGGCAACGCACACGCATACGGCAGCACAGGTGACTGGGGACGCGTCACACAGGTTTGTGACGGATGCCGAGAAGTCTACATGGAACAGCAAGGCTGATGGCAGCCACAACCATGATTCCACCTATCAGCCTAAAGGTAATTACGCGCCGGCAACGCACACGCATACGGCAGCACAGGTGACTGGGGACGCGTCACACAGGTTTGTGACGGATGCCGAGAAGTCTACATGGAACAGCAAGGCTGATGGCAGCCACAACCATGATTCTGTCTATCAGCCTAAGGGGGACTATCTGCTCTCATCCCAGCTCCAGGACCTCAAAGGAGACAAGGGTGATAAAGGAGACAAGGGGGCTGTGTTCACACCTGTGGTGGACTCGTCCGGCAATCTGACATGGAGCAACAACGGCGGGCTCACAAACCCCGCGGCTGTTAATATAAGGGGCCCAAAGGTAGTGACGCCACAGTGACAAAGGCGGCAATTGAGGCGGTCCTGACGGGAGTGATAAACAGCCATAAACACGAGGCTCTATCAAAACAGCTTGTTGAAAACGGCTATTACAGATTTCATGACGGATTTTTAATACAGTGGGGGCACCCGTCTGATAATCAGGATACCTATGGTGTACAGACCATATATTTCCCACACTCATTTGTCGACACCTCTTATTCAATACTGACCACTGCTGACAGTTCATATCAGACATATTATGTCGGCAGAACCATATGCAACAAATCAGCAGGCAGTTTTAAAGTGTCAGCCAACCAAAAAAACAAGGAAAGGTTCTTTTGGATAGCTGTCGGCAAAGGTTAATAACAGACATATTACAAAAAATAGTTACAAAAAATGGAAGGCGACAATATGTATTGGAGGGATGGCTTCTATAGCAAACCGGTTGATGGAGGTGTAGAGATCTCCATGGAGTATTACAAAGAATTGTTGGAAGGGCAGGATGGAGGGCTGTTAATTTTGGAGGATGAGACAGGGATCCCTGTCCTCAGGATGTATGAGCCGTCTATCGAAGAACTCAGGATTATCAAACTCCAAGAGCTGGAGGAGTACGACCGCTCTTCGGCTGTAAACACGATCAGCATCGGAGGTGTCTCCGGATGGCTTGACAAGGCTACGCGTGTGGGGCTGATGAACTCCATATCGGTGGAGCAGGCAAGCGGCAGGACAGAGACGAGCATATGGCTCGGCGATCATCGTTTTATCATGCCGATTACAGAGGCTGTAGGAATCCTGAGACAGATTGAGATCTATACTGTAGACTGCAACAATGCCACACGTGAGCATGCAGCAGCGATAAGGGGGCTCCGGTCCAAGGAGGATATAGAGGCGTACGATTTCAAGACCGGCTATCCTGATAGGCCATGTTTCACTGTATGAAAACTTAATATGGTCAAACAGATTTTGTAAATGGATAGGATCTACAAATGCGCGCCGCTTCCCTTCATGGGGCAGAAGCGCTATTTCCTCCGGACCTTTATCGAGGTGCTGGAGCAGGCAGTAGGTGAGATTGATACGGTGGTGGACCTTTTCGGCGGCTCCGGGCTGCTGTCGCACACGGCAAAAAGGGTGCTCCCGGGGTGCCGGGTGGTGTACAACGACTTCGACCGCTATGTCGACAGACTGGCGGCCGTGGAGCAGACCAATGGAATTTTAAGGGCAATTAAAGAGTGTTTAACTGGTGTTGAACCCAACAAGCGCCTCTCAGACCGGCAGTGCGCCGACGTCCTGGATATAGTGCACGACTATGAGAAACAAAATGGCTATGCCGATATTCTTACAATAGGTCGCTCCGTGCTTTTCTCCGGCAAGTGGGCCAAGAGCCTGGACGAACTGCGCAGACACACGATGTATAACCGCGTCCACAGCGGTGACTACCGCACTGACGGCTATCTGGACGGACTGGAAGTCGTGCATCTTGATTACCAGGATCTGTTTGACCTGCACCGTGACAATCCACGTGTGTTGTTCCTCATGGACCCGCCGTATCTTACGACAGAGTGCGGAATGTATGAGAATTATTGGAAGCTGACCGACTATCTGAACGTGTTGCGGCTGCTTAAAGGTACGAAATACGTTTATTTCACAAGCGACAAGTCGCAGATTGTCGAGCTCTGCCAGTGGCTCGCTGATGAGTACCGGGAAGCGGCACCAATGTGGGGCGCGGAAATACGCCAGCGCACAAACACGCTGAACTATCAAGCTAAATTTAACGATATGATGATAACGCGACTCTGACTCGCCTACAAAGCGGAGGCATAGAAAAAGCCCCGGCTTAGTTTGCAGTATCCTACCACATACAAACACAATGCACCGAAGCACATAAGCCGGGGGCTAAAAGCCTTTGACTCGTGCTTCGGTGCTTCTGCTGATATGTGGTAGGAGTTGCAAAATTACGAAAAAAATGCTGAATGACAGTGTACGAAGCATTAAAATTATGCGGTGGAGTAATTGAAAAGCTGGAGGACGCCGGAGCAAAGCCGAGCGATCACAAATATGTAAGACTGTTTGAGGACTACCAGAATGCGCGGAAACGAGGCGAAAAGGTCAGTTATATTGTCGCAATCTTGGCCGAGCGTTACAACGTCAGCGAGCGCAATATTTATGACATAGTGAAGCGTCTGGGGGCGACTGCAAAAGCGTTTCACTACGAACGGCCGAAGATATGCCACAGAACTCACAGAAATGGACTATATTCGCATTGAATGACACCAAACAAGTATTACGCCATGCTCGGCAAGATATTGCAGCACGGCAAACGACAGAGCAATAAAAAAGGTGACATAATGTATTTGCTCAATGAGCAGCTGCATTTAACGCCTTGTGACCTGCTGGAGATTTTCGAGGGACACAACATCGCGCGCAAGAAGCTGCGCAATGAATTAACCCTGTTTATGGCTGGATAAAGAGACCTGACCAAGTACAGAGAAGCCGGGATAAACTGGTGGGATTATTGCGGGCAAATCCTCATTAACAGTTATCCGACCTATTTTGAGAAACTGCCGGCTTTGATTGAGCAAATCAACTGGGAAAAACGGAGCAGCAAAAACTATGTGCTGTTCCTAGGAGCAACAGGAGCGGAAACCAACCAAGCTCCTTGCTTAAGCCTCATTCAATTCCAGCTCGATGATGGAGAACTCGTTTTGTCAGCCTATCAGAGAAGCAGTGACGCAAACTTAGGTTTGCCAGCTGACATTTACCATTTATATTTGATAGCGCGACAAATCGAAGCGCCGTTAAAGTCTATAACGCTGAATCTGGGAAATGTTCACATTTATGCCAACAACATAGAAAGAACGCGCGAACTCTTGGCCGGAAATGAAACTGCAAGGTTTGATCTGAACGTGTGAAAGCAAGTGCAAACGAGATCAATTTAACTACTTCAAAGTTACAAAAATCTGCTGACTTGACCAAATAAAAGGCATGAAAATAACGCTGATTTTAAGCCAATTTCAAAGGCTTTTAATCAGCGTTTAATTGGTGTTTAAGCGGTCGAATGAGTCAGAGAAAAAAGGAAGCGAAAAAAGAGAAGTTTTGCTCGTTTCGTTTTAGAAAGTTGCACGTTTCGTTTTGGCGATTATAAGAGCACGCAAGATTCCTCCTTGGAAAGCTCATGCATACGCGACACCGATTTCAGGCGCGAGGCTGTACGTCTCATCGGAGAGCGTGAGGCTGTCAGACTGACAATGGAAGAAGGCTACCCATTGTGGGACGAGGATCGTGCATTCATCCTAGCTATATTTGAAGATACCAAAGGTTAGACCCAAGAGAGGGCAATCCTCCGGCAAGAGAGCCGGTTAAAGCCGAAAGGCACAACACTACCCCCCGGCGTCGCCAAATGCGGCGGGGTATTCGGAAGGATAGTTCAGTTGGCAGAACAAACGGCGGTAACCAATCCGACTGTATCGTCCTCGGTTCGAGTCCGAGTCCTTCCACAAATTTCAGAAAAACTATGAAACGATATTCAGAGGAGAGAACCGAAGCCGCAGTCAGGCTGCTCATTGAGAACTTGACTCAGAACCTCAACCACTCAGGGATTATCCTCGATGAGTTCGAGGCGACCCATAACGACCGGAGTGCGATGAATCCAAGCAGTACGCCCGCCCTTGTTGCCGGGCACTTCGCTCTGAAAGATGCCGTTGACAAGATTAATAACGAACTAAATAAAAAGTGAGACTATGACTAAGAGATTTTATAGTCAGGAGAAAGAAGCCGAGTATTACAACAGCCTCAGCAAAAAAGGAGAATCATACCCTCAAACGGAAATTCTTTCAGGGGAGATCCGAGCAGAAGAGGTGCGAGACCGTTTGCGATCACTGAGTGAAAGCTACGGTAAGAGCCGAAGTCAACAATCCCCGCTATGCCGTCGATATCTAACTGGAATTGCACAGTTATCGCGGATATTTGCAATGCTGCAAACCGAAGAAGAAGCGCGTCAGGATGGGCGACCCATTTCTTTGCCTCACGCCTCGACGGAGGTAGAGCAATATATTTCAGAATGTCTGAGAGTTTGTTGTCAGGAAGTCTCGGTACCAGTCAAATCCCTTCTCTTTTAAGAGCGTATGGAGTTGTGACACCTCTTCCTGACGGAAAGAACAGCGTATCTTCCGTTTCAGATACATCTGATCTTACAAGATAGTTTTCAAGGCTCATGCTTGCGGTCTTTTTGATATGATGTTTTGATGTCGGCCGGACGTGGCATCCAAGTCCGGTTATTTACTAACAGTCTACAAAGATAGCGATAAAACTCAATAAGCGGAGGAACAATGAAGAAATATTGCAGTTTCCAAGGAAGTGCGGGATAGGATCGCCAAGGTCTTCAAGGTGAGCGACCGCCATGTGTTCAACGCGCTCAACCTCGAATATCCCGAAACGGCTGTCGTCAAGCGTATCCGAATCGCTGCCAGGCAGAACGGAGGGGTGACAATGGCCACCGTACCCGCAGGAGAAGCCATCTTCTTCGCAGACGGCACCATGAGGGCCGACTTCGACAACGGGCTTCTGCGAAATTCTACCCGCGCGGACGGTACAGGACACATCTTCTACAAAGGACAGGAGGTGGCAATCTATGATAATGTAAAGTCCCCATGATCTTTGAAATTAAGGAACAGCAGCAGCCTTGAATATATCATGGTATGAATATTACAACGGCAGACTTTGCATATTCGACCCGCGAGTTATTTCGACGGCGGCATCGTTACGGAATCCAATTATCGAAATTGGACAAA
>NZ_SJSA01000004.1 GCF_004766125.1 Duncaniella freteri | reverse complement strand
GATGGGTGGCAGTGGCGACATAGCGGAATTTGATACGCTCTGCCTGCCGGCGCACTTGCATGGGACCACCGTCGCCGGTGAACAGCCTCATAAATTCCCGGAATGTTTTTGAACCGCCGAGACCACGGAGGACGGAGGCCTCATCAAGACTTGCGACAACAAACAATTCTGGATCCAACTTGCCGTCTCGGATACTTTCGTAGTTTGTGAGGTAGATACCATCGCCATCCATCTCTTCGGCACGTCTGATGAACTTTGGGGGGCGCTCCCAGCCGAGTATGTTTTTGGAGTCCTCTACGAACTCCTGACGGACTGAGAGAGGACAGACTATCAAGCCGCTCCCTTTGCCGACTTTAGAGAGGGTAAGTCTTACCGCCTCCAACTGTGTAACAGTCTTATGTAATCCGAAAGATGCGAAACAGGCACGTTTGCCACCCTCAACGAGCCATTTTACCATCAGTTTGTTGTGAGGTTTCAACTTGGGGTTGATTTCCTCTATCTTGACAGTAAAGCCGAACTCCTCGGATATTTTTATCTTGGATTTAAGAAACTCTTGATATTCCATAGTAAAGCAAGCGGCACCACCCGTTTGATTGAGTAGTGCCGCGTTTGAGTTGATGATGTGATTTAAGGGAGATTCTTATTTCCCTTTGTTACTCTTCTTTTTCGGATCTTCAAGTTGCTCGCAGATTGCAACCTTATGTCCGGCTCTTATGAGTTTGGGAAGATAGGTGTCGAGAGCATGATGAGGGAAACCGGCAAGTTTGTTGCCTTTTGCGGTGGTAAGCGTCAGTTTGAGAGTCTTAGCTGCTTTCTCGGCATCTTCATCAAAGCACTCATAGAAGTCATTGACACGGAAGAGAAGAATAGTACCGGGATGCTTGGCTTTCATCTCCTTGAATTGCTTTTGTATGTTCTTCCCTTTGGGATAGCGATTGTCTCTGCCTCAATCTTTGT
Organism: Duncaniella freteri; assembly: GCF_004766125.1. Lineage (NCBI taxonomy): Bacteria > Pseudomonadati > Bacteroidota > Bacteroidia > Bacteroidales > Muribaculaceae > Duncaniella > Duncaniella freteri. Next base: position 29,442 of record NZ_SJSA01000004.1, on the reverse strand, counting down.
CGAATCTACAACCGATTTGACAACCGATTCTTTAGGTTGAGGGAGCAACTTGCCGTCTATGCCATAACCAAGACCTTTCAGTTTCTCAGCATTTTTGGCGAGGTCTTTATCAAGTTTAACTCGATATTTGTCAATCATCTCTTTCCACTCTTTGGGCATCCATTCCTTCAGCACTTCTCCGGCGCAATACTGATAGAACCCATTGTGGGTTATATCAGCACTGGCAATTATCGTGCGGATAAACTCTCTTATCCACATTGACCAGTCTGCTCGATTCTGCTTGATTACGTCGATGAAAGAACGCTCAGACACCTTGCCCAAACCTTTATGCCCGTACCTTTTCAGCATATCAGATCCGCAGAGGGAGAATATTATACACTGAAATGCGAACATCTCTGCATCGCTCAACTCTCCTTTGCGCTTTGCCTCTGCGAGATTGCCGGCCATTGCTCGGGATTCGGCTGTGATTTTCTCGACAGCGATTTCCTTTATTCGGTTGCGCTGCTGTATGAGTTTCATCGCTTCTGCTGATTGAGTGGAGGTTGCCGGAGTTTTATCTTTGCCCTCATTTGCCTCAAGCATCTTGCCTTTTCCCTTGAAGTACCGCCACTGTGTCCCAAAGCTCACATTGTCGTATGTGAAGATTTTAAGACACTGATAGACATATCCCATCTCGATGTTACGGTCAAGTCTCTTGTCAGTGTAATGGCATTTGCCTTCAAATATCTCGTTAGCCTTGATTACCTCAAAGCCTGCCGCTCTAATCTTTTCATAGATGGCTTTCTTGAGTTCTTTCGTGGCTGGGCTGCACCATTCCTCATCATCTATTATGACAACGCTCCCGGTCTCAAGCGGTGAACCTTTCTTGATTACCGGGTGGTCAAAGCGATTTAACATATCTATGATGAACGCAGAGTGCTTGGCATAGAATTTATCCCGGTTGGTGCATTTCCCGGCATCTTCCGTCTTCATATCCCAAAATAAGCACCCATGATTGGCGGTGTTGAGTTGACACTCCGAACACTTACAACCACACCCTCCCTCATAATCTTCATCGGCTTGGTCATCGGTCTGATACCAGGGAGCCCCGTCGATAGACATAAAGAGAGATTTAGTGAAACTATCGGCGGTCTGTTTAGTGAATCCGCTGGAGTTGTTGGAGTAGGATGAATGATAACGACGCTGATGCTCATCATCGAGCTTGGCAATTATCATCGCCGCCGATATGCTCATTTTGTCATCTCTGACAGCAAGCATGAGTTCCGGGATGAGATTGTTGAGTTTGACGCGATCCTGAACAAATCTGATAGACTTGCCAAATCGAGCCGCTATTTCTTCAGCGGTCTTGCCTTTTTGGATAAGTTGACCAAAAGCAAAAGCCTCTTCAATGGGGTCAACATCTTTGCGCTGAAGATTTTCGGTTATCATCGCGTCAAATGCCTCTTCATCGTTCATTTCTCGCACAATAGCAGAGATTTCAGAGAAGCGGTCATATGTCTCTCCCTTAGGAGCCACACAATCCATTTCCCGCCACTTGTCAGATAGTTTGCAAAAGGCGCGGAAGCGGCGCTCTCCGCAGATGATTTCATACTCGGGTGGAAGTCGGCGTTGCCATCTACAACGGCAAACTGTTTTTTGTCTGCAATGGGTCTGACGGTGATAGGCTGGAGTAACCCCTGCTTCTCGATGTTGTCCGCCAACTCTTGCAACTCATCCTCGTCAAATGTTTTGCGAGGGTTCATCGGTGATGGAGACACCAATGAGAGTGGAATTTTTCTAATTTCCATAATTGGTTTTATTGGTTTGACTTTTAGTTTGTTATACTGTAAAGTTAGCCATTATTTACGAGATGAAAAAATATATTGGCCACCATTTTTACACCATTTTTCGCGGATAATGCCAAAGAACCCTCGTCGGGCACATTCTTCAAACATATCCATATCTTCCGGCTTGATTTCAGCCGGTGTCCAGCCGTTAAGCGTGGTATAATTGGGCAGATTAAAATGCTTGCGAATGGCGGCAATGGCTTCTTCATCGCGTGTGGTCCATCTAACTATCACTCGGACTGGTTCGGTATGAGTCATTTTCAAAAATGATTGAGGTTAGCATTTCTCGGAAGCGGTCAGTGATACGCTCTCCATATTTCCCTTTGAGTTGGTCAACATCAAGGTTGGTCGTGATTATGGTCATCCGTTGGGCGGCATAACGCTCACTGATGATGTCAATGATTGGAGTGTGCGGCATACCATAGACCATGACCTCTTTTGGCTCTTCTCCGAGGTCATCAATTATCATCATAGGCTCGGTGAACAATCTCCCATACTCATCATACTGCTCTTTGAATTTCTCACTTGCGGCACATAGCCGGCAAATGTTCTTTGCAGTATAGAGCGGCATCCTCTTGCGGTTGGAATACCCCAACTCACGCTCCGAGAGGTATCCTATTAGCCATGCGATAGCCCTTGCAAGGGTAGTCTTGCCGTTGCCACACAACCCGCACAACAACAGACCTGGTGTGCTATTCGGATTGATGAGCCATTTGGCAGCCGTGAAGATATGGGAGCGAGTGTCAGCATCTAAATTGAATGTACCGCCACGATACTGAACCTCTGCTTTCATGGCGGAATACAGCCCGTTGGCACAATCCTTTTCGGAAATTTCAAGGCTAAAACGTTCCCTTGAAACCCTTTCGGCTTGTAGCATTTGGCTCAGTGCCTCTACGTTCTGAAAGTTTATCTGCTTGCTTAGTTTCATTAGGGGTTATCCTTTCTTTTTGCCGTTTCTCATCATCAAGAATCCATGAGTTAGCCCTGCTGTCCCATCTTGTGATCCGGCGGTTGAATTTATCTCTCCAGTCAACGGCGTTGAAGTTGTCAAAGAACCGCCTGGCGGATTCTTCCCAATTCTCAAGACGCTTGTCTGCATCTTGGCTTAGGAAATATTGCAAGACATCATCAAGCGTCGGCGGTGTAGATGGTGGGTCTTTGGATGCTTTTGGCTTTCGCCTGCCGGCTTTCTTTTCCTCTTCTGCAAACAACGATATTTCCGGTTGGGGCTGTCCCACACTATCTCCGTTAGGAGATTTATTTGTTTTAGTTTTAGTTTTATTATATGCGGGCGTGTTAACGGGTGTGTTTGCGGTAGTGTTTACGGTAGCGTTAGCGGGCGTGTTAACGGTAGTTTTAACGGTATTTTTTACCTCCAAAAAATTCCCCCAAGGAAAAACCCAACAACCATCATCAGTCTTTTCCGGGAAACAATACATCGGTGCGCTCTCCCTCTTCTTGCCTTTCCTGAACTCGATTAAACCGCGCCCGCCGAGCTTGTCTCTGATAGCACGAAAGGTCTTTTCATTCATCGCCATCAGCGCGACTGCCCGTGAGTTGGAGAGGGGGAACGGATTTTGCCATCCTAACCTGTTGCATATATCCAGAAGTCTGAAATATACGCAAGCCTCCGAGGGAAGAAAATCCTTCATCTCAACCTCCTGCCAAAAGCGGTTAATCATTTCGATGTAGTTGATCATCGGTAAAGAGGATATTTATTAAGAGCTTCGTCGATATACTTTGTTGAATTGATTTGGAGATAGTCGCAAACAGCCTTGATAAATTCGATGAGTCCATGACACACTACATAGGTGCTACCATATTTCTCAACGAGAGCCTGCCACTCTATCTGGTGCGGTTTCTGGGTTCCGGCGCTGCTACCTTTCTTCTTTGGTACTTTCATCTCAAGGCAGAGGCTTGACTTGCCTCCTGACGGATAAAGCAGGATGAGGTCAGCAACGCCCTTGACTTGTCCCTCATATACCATTTGGGCACCGGCGCGGGCTCCACGCCATCCGCCGTTAGGCACTGCAAAAAGAAGATTGCCGACATGGGGAATGTCTGCCGGAACCAATTCACACATATATGCTGTATCTTGGATTCCGAATAACCCTGCTCACTTTTTATTATCTCTTGTTCTGTCATCGTTAGGGTGGTCTGTGTGCTTGTCGCACTCGTTCATAAGCCATATTATAGTCTTGCATCTTTCCAGATTTGAGTCTTTGTCATCAAACGTAGCCACAGCTTCCCAGTCGGGACCGAACAGCTTACCATCAGCCGCCCAATGCAAAATATGGACTTTGCCGGAGCGGTTGAGGAGTTTGAATCTCTTTTTCATATTCGGTCTTGGAACAGGTTCATTGTGATGTTGAGCATATCCTCTTCGATTTGGGTAGTGGTTCCCGTAACCTCGTTGGCAATGTCTTTCTTTGTCTGAATGACATTATACATATAGCGGTCAATGGTCTTGTCACCGAGGAAGTAGTAACAGTTGACAGCGTTCTTTTGTCCGTTGCGATGGGCGCGATCCTCTGCCTGCTCACAATCCGAATAGGTCCAGGGGAACTCGATAAACCCAACTCGGCTTGCAGCCGTAAGTGTTAGACCCGTTCCGCCGGACTTGTAGTTGAGGATTATGAGTTTGCACTCGGGGTCGTTCTGGAAGCGGTCAACTGCGTTCTGCTTGGCTTTGATGTCATCAGAACCCGTAACGGTTACTGCATCGGGGAACTCTTTTTTCAGAGCCTCCACAACCTCCTTCAGATATGCAAACATGATGAGTTTTTCCCCTCCGTCTATGACATCATGGATAAACTCGGAAACTGCTTTGATTTTACCTCTCGCCGCAATCTGTTTAAGTATGCCCATCTTTACCATCACTTGACCTCTCATGGCGCGTGCCACTCGGTCATCACTCGCATTCTTGTACTGACGGAGATATTTGATAACATCATTCTCTGCATCGTCATACTCCTTGCGGTTGGTAATGTCGCAAGTGATGTACTGGCGCATCTTGTCGGGCAACTGAGTAAGCACTTTAGCTTTCTCTCTACGAAAGAAACAGCACATCCAAAGGCGATAATTCAACTCTCGCAGATTGGAGGATTGTTTGGGTCCATCGCAGTAGCGGCCGACAAACTGCTTATAGCCGCCGAAGTCATCAAGCCTGCCGAGGATTTTGAGCTGCTGGATAAGGTCGGTATTATTATTGACAACAGGCGTACCCGTTAGAGCGAACACCCACTTTTTACCTTTGCAGATTCCCTCAACATACTTTGATTGCTGTGTCTTGCTTGATTTGCATTTATGGCTTTCATCTATGATGATGGACTTGAACAGTTTGATGCGTTCATCGAAGACTATGGAACGTAGAGTCATTCGTGCGTGGTCTTTGACATCACTCACAAAGAACTTTTTTAGGCTCTCATAATTTGTGATGAACACCGGGGCATAGGGGTCTCCATCACCACGCCTCAACTCATAAAAACGATGCCAACTATCGCGGTTTTTGTCATCGAGAATAACAGCGTTGATGCCGGCAAACTTTTTGAACTCACGCTGCCAGTTGACTTTGAGAGCAGCGGGGCAGATTACGAGTACAGGAAATGAATCCCCATAGACAGCGGCTTCCTTGTGAGCCTTGACTACTGAGCATATCGCCTGAAGAGTTTTACCCAAGCCGGGCTGGTCGCCAAAAATGCAACGCTTATGATCCAAGGCGTAGCGCACTCCCTCCAACTGATACTCGTATGGATTGAGGAGCATATAATGTTCGCCGGTGAAATTCTTCATCGGTGGAATCTCATATACTACATCGTGGGATTCGCTACGCCTTGAAATGTTAGTACAAAAGTGTTTGGCAACTGCCCATTGAGCGAAAGCCTCTACATACCACCGAGCATCACGCCCGGGAGGATAGCAGATACTTTCCTTTTTCACAATCCATTCTTTCTCTTGAGCATCCCATCGCGGGCCACTCGGCACACGCTTGATGGTTGTTACAAGTTCCTTGTTATACTCAAAGGAGAGGCGGAAAGTGTTGGGCGTTTCGGTAATATATATTGGTTTCATTCTTACGCTACATTTTCGGCAGGCTGTTCAACAGGGGGAGCGGCATCGGTCGGCTCGGCTCCGGCAAAGGGGTCATCGGGATCACCATCAAAGAGAGTTGCCTGAACAACCTCCCATTTGCGGTTTACGATGTACTCCTTGACCTCATAAATGAAAGCCTGCACCGCTAAGTCGAAGTCGTCGATGTGGCTCCACTCAAATGTCTCGGATTCCATCTCTACGCCGGGAGCGTTGAGATTAAGAACCCTTGATGTGATGAGGGTGCGCCGGCCTGTCATAGTGATGATGCGGTTGTTGTCATCACCGCCGATACTGAGACCCGTTACATCGAGTTTACGGAGGAGGTCAACATTCTCGGCACTTTCAAGGTCGCTCCAGTCGATGGTGTCTGCCTCCTTCTGTTCGGTAAGGTCGGCAAAGAATGGGACCAGAGCGGCAAGTGCCACTTTGAGGTCATTATGGCACTTGTTTTTACCCTTTAAAGTAATCTCGTTGCCGTCGGCATCAATATACGATGCCTCGACACAGCCGCCTTTGCTCAATTTGGCTTTTTTGATTTTGATTTCTTGGGTTTCCATTGTTTTGAAATTGTTAATAAAAAAGCCGGGCGGCCATTTCTGACCGTCCGACGTGTTATCTTATCCTATATTCAGATATGAACGCTTGATAGTTCCTATCTTCGGGAAGTGGGAGCATTATCCCAAATTCTGTTGCTGCGTCCGCCTTGACTTTTTCAAGATAGTTTGTCATCTGCAAGGTGTTGAGGTCGGTGGTACTGCCGGGAACCCGGTACCACCTTCTGCCAACGACTACATCACGGCTAAGATACTTGGCTTTATAATAATCATGAAAGTCCTCTTTGGGAGTCCCCGTTGCCTCTTCCATACACTTGTACCACATCCACATCAATGAGTTTTGCGATATGGTACGAGGTTGAGTCTTTCGTACTATCTTTACTGTGTATTCTCCGTTACGGAGTAGTGAACACATGAGGTCGAAATCCTTATCAATAGTCACTACTCCGTTGCGCTTAATGAGATTGGCTTCCATCAGTGCGGAAACGGCAAGTCATTCACACCCGGCGAGGATGGTGAACTGTATGGCCGCTGTGCAGGAGCCGTAACGGGCGCGGTTGCCGGTGCAGGTGATGGGGCATACTGTTGGGGTTGCTGAGGATAGGCAGGAGCGGCAGGCTGTTGAGGATAACCACTGGGCATAGGAGCGGCTTGATAGCCGGGAGCCTGCTGATATTGCGGTTGTTGAGGATAACCACTGGGCATAGGAGCGGCTTGATAGCCGGGAGCCTGCTGATATTGCGGTTGTTGAGGATAACTGCCGGGCATGGGTGCCGGGGCGGGCGCACTGGGCTGTTGAGCCTGATAAGGAGAAACCGACTGCCCACTGACGGTGTTGTAGATACGATTGTTATACTCTCGACCGCTCAGAAGTCCATCCACGTTCACACGCATACCGGGATAGATTCTGTCAAGTTGAGCCATCTTGTCGCCGGTGAACTCGATTGAAACGAAGTTAGTATAAAGTTTGCCATCCTTTTCCCAAGAGTCATCAATGATGAGTTCCCGTTTGCAGAACGGCTGACCGCCGGATCTGGACTCAATCTCAATCACCGGAGTAACCGAGTGAACCAGGGCGTTTGTTGCTGAAAATTTAATCATTGTCTTTGAGTTTTATTGTGAAACTGCCTTTTTGGCTTTTGATGAGGCATATTTCTTGTATAGTTCGGGATGATCCTTTTTGAATGTTTTGGTGTCAAAGGAGGTTGAAACGCTGTCGGCCCCGATTGTGGCACTGAATGAACCAAAATCAAAAGACTTCACTTTATGCTCCGTCATGGCGGCTCTCAATGCTGTTTTAGCCTCTTCAAGTTTCGCCTCTGCCTCCTTATATGTTTTCAGTAGTGATGTGAAATAATCCACAACATCGGGTGCTACTATCGGAGTTTGCTCTTTGACTTCGGCAGGGAGAGTTGAGCCGATGCCGAACACCGACTGATCGGGATGGAAATAGACAGGTCCATTATCGCTGAAAAAATAGGTGGTTTTAAGGAGTTCCAAAACCAACTCGGATGGTTTGCGCTCTATAACCCAGAACGCATCAGCATCGGCTTTCAGCCAGTTGCAAGCCAGCCCCTCCACCTTTAGTCCGGGGTTCTCTGCCTCAAATAACTCTGCGTAGATTGAGAGCTGCCAGGAGAGGTATTCTTTGAGGGCATCTTCACCGCTATTGAAATAGTTGGCGTTGTAGTAGCCGCAAAGCGGATAGAGTTTGATGTTGTTAGTCTTGGTATCGACAAGCCATATACCACCCGTTTTCTCGTACTGCCAAACATTGTCTATCTGCGAGGCGTAGCGCACATTGTCGGAAACAGTTAACTCGTTGGCAAGAGGTTTGAACCCGTTGAGGTGTCGGATATATGCCTCAAGTTCTGAACTCACATCCCACGTCTCATCAACATAGGAAATGTTATCACGCTCCCGGCATCCGTAGCGAGTGTGGACTATCTGAGTAGTCTGCTTGATACCGAGTTGGTCATAGGTCTGAATGGCATGGTGAACGGCGGTGCCGCGACTTCCGGCTCTTGGAATGATGAAATCTTTGACGTGCTCACTTGCATCGGGATATACACCCAATCCGAGGATTGAGTGTATAAGTCCCGTGATGCCGAGCAATCTCTTGCCGTCGAGTTGATAGCTGTGGCTATCCTCGTCGAAGATTACAGGGGATTGTTTGAACTGCATCATTTTGCGGAGGGATTTTTGATAGAGTTGATTTTTGCACACGCGGCTTTGTAGAAGTCAGTGCCATTGCTTGTCAACGCAGGAGATATTTGTGCCCATTTCTGCCAGCAAGCCTGAAATTCTGCCTCAGTGGTGGTTGCGTTCATTTCCTGAATGGCTTGGTTGAGCTGTGCGCCGGTGAACGCCATCGCTGAGGTGCCTTGACTTTGCTGAGGATGTTGGTTCTGATTGGCATCTTCTCTTGTGGATGCCTCATACTTGCTCTCATTATGCCCTGACGCTTTGGGACCATACCAGATATTGCCTCCGATTCCGAGCGGCTTCATAGCGATTGAGAGTGCATCGGTAAGAGCCATCTTGTAGCCCTCATCATTCACATAAGCACCCTTGCTCTCCATTGATACGATGGCAGAACCTCCACTGCCGGGTATAGGCTCACTCCACTCTTTTGTTTCGGGATCGCGGACGAAGAGATTGACAACGCAGAAACACTTGACCTCGTTTCCGTAGGTCTCAGTCCACTGCTTTACAATTTCGTATTTCCAGCCGAATCCGATAGGACCGAAAATCTCGGTCATTCTCTTCATGCGCCACATCGGATTCACATCGGACATCCCTTTGAGTCGGCCTGCTCTGATTGGTTTGAGCGCGTCTGCCGGAACCTCGCATCCTTGCGAGTAGAAGCGGAGGTTGTTTTCGATGATTGCCTTAGCCTCTGCCTCGGTTTTCATCTGAGCATCGTTGACCTCTTGGTCTTGCTCAACTTTTGGTTGTTTTTCCTTTGCCATATAGGTAGGTTTTTATTGGTTTGACTTTTAATATCATTGTTTCTGATATACAGTAAAGTTAGTCATTTTTAACGAGTTACGCAAACGCATTGCCCGCCATTTTTACGCCTTAACATTTACTGACATTTGACTCCGAGACGAGGAGCATAGAAGCTGAAATTCTTACGCTCAACATCGGCATCTTGGGGATACCAGGTGGCTTGTGCCGCCCATTCATAAAAGCACTCCTTACAATACCAATGATTAAGGACTGCAATGTAGACCCCTTTATCAGAGGGGAGGTATGGTCTGCCGCACCAATCGCAGATGCAGATGTCGGAGCCGACAGCATTCATCAGCTCACCAGCGGTACATTCTATAAGGAGAAACTTGCCGCGTGTTATTTGTTTAGCTATCTTCTCTGATGTATTTAAGAATTGTGTTTGACAATGAGATTACTTTCCGGCACATATCCTCATCGAACATTCCTATGTGAGTTTGCTCTATCGGGAGTCCGAAAGCAACGGACAAGACCTCATAAGCGGCAGTGCGTGGGAGATAGCCGTCTTTCCAGATGGGGTCAAAAGCCTCGTGAGCCTGATGTTTCAGTTGTCGCAGTTCTTTGTTTGCGACTCTGCCGAGTGCTTTGTCCGAGTTCTTATGACAGCCGACCCATGCCCCACACGGTTTGCAGAGATAGCACTTGGTGCCGTATGATCGCCCGTAGATTTCCGTGTCGTCAACGAGTTTCGTTGGAGAACCACAATACGGGCAACTCCAGCCGAGAAGAACAATCGGGTCATCTTTGAGATTCATTCTTAATATGGTTTGCGACCTCGGCAAATGCCTGGGCGAATTGGTCCACGTTCTCTGCATGGAGGAAGATACGCTGCCTTTTCTTTTTGCCTGGCGATTTGTCGGTAGGTATTTCCGAAATGGAAATATACGGCTGACCTTTGCGGTCGTTGTGCGCGTCGATGTAATAGACGCGAGTTCCGGCGCTGATGCGCTTGGAGATTGTTGGCTTATCCATTTTGATGATGTGTTTTGATGATGTAGTTGAGAGAGCAGGAGTCGAACCTGCTTGTAGGCTATTTAGCGGCCGCGATTATTCACCTACGCCCGGTTCAACCCGGGGGACACTCACCAAATGTCAGTCTCTCATGTGAAAAAACCGGACTATCTTCACAGACCATCCGGCGTTAATGATATTATTCTAATTTGGGGTGTGGCCGGTATGGGAATCGAACCCATGAGGGCCGATGGCTCCATCGGTTATTTCGCTCCTCACGCCTCCAACACGTGAGCTTTACCGACCAAGTGGCCGAGATTACCCGCTCGGCTATCGGGGTTTGATTAAAGATGATGCCACGACCCTCACGGGCACTCAAGGCAATCTATTGATTCTTATAATGAAAAACACCCTCACGGGCTACTATGTGGTAAGTTCATTTGTTTCTCATATTCCGGCAATGTCGCAGAACTTGGGCGGCATTGCATTTCCATTTGCTGTTTTGGGCATTGCATCCCTTTTCAGCATCAATTTCGCCGGCGGCAATCAAGTCCTCTAACTTCTTCACACCGCCAACGATTTTCGCAGCTGTATCTTTGCAGAACGTCTCACGCTCCATGACGCGGAAGATATTCTCAAGCATGATCTCCGCAGGGTTTACCGAAGTTACAAGACATCTTCCCATAGTCTATGCGGTTCTGGTTACAAAGACACATTTGTTATCTATGTCTTTTCTTGTTTTCCACTTTCGCCCCTCCATTGTTTCGGCTACAAGTGTGGTGCCGGGGGAGGTGCGAATTGAATTGTAATTATACTTGGGGACAGGAAACTGAACGACATCGCCTATCTCCATATTTCTAAGCTCTTCAGCTATGCCGAGAGTGGCTACTTTAATAGTCTTTTCCATATAGGTTGTTAATTGAGTGAGGAACGATGGGCGGGCTCGAACCGCCGACGCATCTGTTTCACAGACCGCTCTACCAACTGAGCTACACCGTTCGATTTATAATCATTCACGTTCCTATCCTTGTCTCACCCGTCAACCATTTTCAGACGGTCATAAGGTATGCTACGTTTTGATTTCGGATTCAGACGTGCTATTGATTCAGTTTATACCGGTCCATTTGCCACGAGCGGACACGACTCAACTCGCCATCCGTCATTCTTCGGCATAAGCACGGATGGTTCTTTCTTACCGTAGCACCGACCCGTTTCAAAGTGTCTTTCACCTCTCGGCATACTCGACTGCTTCTTTATCGGCTACTACTCATCGCTGATGTTCCGGCGGTCTCCCGTCCGGGCGTGTCAGCGGAAATTCCAGACTTGTCAAGGTACTCTTCTTTGGTGGTGGGAGCAGGGGGAGTCGAACCCTCCGACTTAGGACTTTCGGTCCCGGCCTTAACCGCTTGGCGATACTCCCGATTAAAACCCCTTTCGGGGTCGGGGCTCTCTTGCCCCTGGGCTATGTGCTCACTCTTGAGCAGCCGTTATGGTTGGTTTGACTTTGGCGGGGGTTACTTCTCGGGGAAGATTTCGTTCAGCAGCAATGCTATTGCCTGAACCTGACCTTTGACGCGGTCTTCTCGGTTTGTGCTATCAGAATACCAGCGCATATACATGTCACGGTCTTTCTTCGCGCTGTCGCGCTGGGCGGTAATTTCGGCAAGAGCACCATTGTGGTGTTCTTCCATCGCGGAGCGCTCTCCCATCATGCGGTAGATGATTTTGCGGAGGGTGCCAGCATCGGTGGTCTCGCAGTCAATTACAGCACCGAGAGTCTCGTCATGAAACTCAATCGGGTTGATGTGGAAGTCAAGACCCTCTCTGTCGATGAACTTGCCAACCTCGTTGGCGTCGTCGCCGGTGATTACGATGGTAAGAAGTCCGGGGTGGAGGGTTACGGTTGCAGGAGTGGATACTGCAAAGGCGGCGAGGCTGTTGTAAGAGTCCTCGTTAAGTGCCTTGTACTGATAGGCTGTGTTCTGATCCATTGTTAAAAGGTTATTGGTTTGACTTTATTTATCGAGGTAGAGGTCTATGATGGTGGAGAGAGCCGAGATTGTGGCGTTTTGAGCAAGAGTGATTACACCTGCCTCACCGATTGTCTTGGTTTCAATCTGATGCTTGTGGAAGCGGATATAATTCTCGGTTGTTTTGTAGTCCGATTTTTCGGATACCTCTTTTGCCAGATTGAGATAGCCGAGGGTAAAGGCGGCTACGTTGAGGCTGACGGACTCTTTGCGGAAATCTTCGGGAGAGATATTGAACTTCTCCATCTCGCGGACGGATGATGAAATTGCCTCCCGATACTCCCCGATGAGGGTATCAAGGTAGTTGCGGAGGTTTTGGAGTTTAGTCTCGTTTGGGGTCATCTTGCTTATATTTTGTTGATTATGTTCTTGCTCATCTCAATCAAATTTGCTAATTTTGTAGTGTTTGATTGAAGATGATGCAAAGTTAGCCCATTTGAGCTAATAATGCAAATTATGTAGGCTCGTTTGGGCTAATTTTTAGAATTATTAACATTTAGGCAATATGGACATTCTTACCCGTCTAAAGGAAATCGTTGCATATAGCGGCATGTCGATTCGCGCACTTGCCATAAGAAGCGGAATACCTCAAAAGACCCTTGATAACCAGATTAAGGGTCTTAGAGGTATCAGTATCGAAACAGTTGTAAGCATTCTTCAGGCATATCCTGAAATCTCTGCTGAGTGGCTGCTAAGGGGCAACGGTGAAATGCTCATAAGAAAAGAAGACAACTCAGAGGACATAGCGCGTATAAATGGTCTTGTGGATACAATCACTACTCTAAACGATGCCCTCAAATCCAAATCAGAAACTATCGCCATGCTCAAAGAGCGTATTACTCAACTTGAAAAACAAATCGGAAAATGAAATACTTATATTGGACAATCGGGATATTAAGCATCTTTCTATATGGATGCTCTTCTGATGATCCAACGCCGATGGCACAAGACAAATGGCTTGTTGAATATCAAGCATCCGGAATATCTGTTAACCCCGAATGTATAAATGACTATTTACGATGGTGTCAAGAAAATGAGGAAATAATGACATATTCAATCCCAGTTCGCAATATGCCATCATTTTCGTATGAATCCACTTTAATTATAAAGTGGTTAGAATATGTAAATACCGAGGAGGAAGCAAAATTCAAAACTGAATCTTTCAATACTTTGATTGGCAAAGCAGATAACTCTACTTTAGGAGCATCGTATAGAAAATTCAATCCTCAATTTACAGGACCGTGGAGGATAGTGTATCTGGAATCTTTCTCTTATATACACAGTAATAGTGAAGATTTCAACAAATGGTATGATGAAAACATTCAGAATATGATAGATGCGTCATTTCTTGTATCCGAGCCGAATTATCACTGGGAATATCCTTCTCCCCAAGCAGCATCTGATTTCTATGGCAAGAGTATTTGTGGAACACTCCAATGGTCTGTTGTGATTCCTAAGGCATCAGAGCATGAACTCCAAGAATTAACCAAGCGATTTCAATCATTCTCAATAATTGGTAAAACTAAAAATCAATATGACACATTCGTAGCAGATTATGGACCTGTAACATCCTCAAAAACATTTCCGTAAAATTGTCGGCACGGAATTAAGACCTATTGAAATTACAAGATTTTCAGCCGACTACGCAGAAGTACGACAAATTTTTCGTAAATATGCCGTAAAATCCGCTCTAAGAGGCTGAAATAACTGAACTTCAATAGGATTTGTTAGTAACCCTTTTCAAATCGGGTCATTTTTGACAATAGCCGACAATCGTCAAATTGACCCTTTGAGCTAAAAACATTTCCTAAAAATTGTCCGAAATATGGCAATCTTGAACGCAGTTATTGTGCCGGCGAAAGTCCTCAAGGGTGGTCGGCATAAGGTCAGAATCTCAGTGGCGCACAATGGAGAAACTCGCTACATAGTAACTGACATCACAATCGAATCCCTCAAAGAGTTTAAGAATGGCTCAATAGTCAAAAGACCGGATGCAGCCATTCTCAATACCAAACTCCGTGGTCTTCTACAACGCTATCAAGGCGTGATCGATGATTTGGCATACACAAACGGTCTGACCTGCTCGGAACTCGTTTACCAAATCAAAAACGCAGGAAATTATAAGCACCGCACCCTATTATCGATCTACGAGGAGTATATGGATAACGCCCACATCAAGCCGGGAACATACAAGGGCTATGTGAACATCTGGAAAACTATCAGCGGGCACCTCAGCGAGAAGATGCTTGTTGAGAACATTACACACGGGACAATCCTGGGACTCGACAAGTATCTCCGTGAACGCGGGCTGAAACCCACTACTGTTCGCAACTATCTCGTGTTCCTGATGGTCTTGCTAAACTATGCCAAGCGATGTGGCTATGTGCAGTTCCGAGTGGACCCCTTTGCCGGATATGAGTTGCCAAAGATGGAGGTTCGCCAATCTTGGCTTTCCGTAGATGAGGTAAGAAAAATCCGGGACATAGAGAGCGTTAAGCCTAACATCATGAAATGCCGGGACCTCTTCATGCTCTCATACTATCTTGGCGGTATCAACATGATTGATCTGCTCAACATCAATTTCAATGAGCAGACCGACACAATCCACTACGTTAGGACAAAGACCGAGAATCGCCCAAAGATGAACAAGTTTGTAGAGTTCCGTATTCCAGACGAGGCTAAGGATATTATTGCCCGTCACAAGGGCACCGATGGTTTCATCCGTGTAACGGAGTTTCAGAGAAAATCAAACTGTCATTACTTCTTCGATGTCAATATGCCCAAGTTGGCAGAGATAACGGGCATCAAACAACTCATATTCTACTCGGCGCGAAAATCATTCAGCCAGCACGCCTTTGACCTCGGCATCAGTGAGAGTGTCATTGACTATATCCTGGGCCATAGAGTTGACAAAGGCGGCACCTCTCTTTACGCCTATATCTCGGTAACGCCTGATAAAGCTACAAAAGCCGTGCGACAGGTGTTGGATAATCTGAAATAAAGTGTTAACTTTGCATTATCAATAAGTTCTTTCCATCTGAAAGGTCTTATTGGTTTGACTTTGGCGGAGGGGTGGTTCCCTCCGCTTTTTTATTAACCCATCAATTCAATCAGCCATGTTTGACACTCCCTCCACAAGCAATGAATTTGACAAATACGATGAGCCGAGGCTCCACATGGAGAGGTTGCTGAAAGCTCACCTTGTAGAGTTTGACATCTCCCTACGCATCCTTTGCCCTCTTGAAAAAGCAGGAATCAGAACACTCGGCGATTTGGTAAATCAAACCGCCAAAGGGTTGAGAAAAATTAATCAACTCGGCAGGATCTCAGTTGAGACGCTTGAAAAATTCCTCGCCTATCACGGTCTATCACTCGCCAAATAAAAAAGGGCTGCCATCTCGACAGCCCGGAGCGTCACACATCATCAATTTACATCATCAAAGACGCTCCACTACCAATTACTAACGACATTCTTAAAAGTTCGCATAGCAAAAGAGCCGCGTTTCACAACGTGGCTCTTTTCACACATAATCAAAATTGCTATAAGCATTTCCTAATGGCAGTAATCAAAGGCTTTCGTAGAATCCAGCCTAAAGAAATCAAAACTAATCCCACAAGATACCAGAACGCATCAAGCCGGAACGATTCCCATTTTGAGAAATCACGCTCGATATACACCGGCTCGGGATAAGGAACAGGCACCTCTCTGACTGTTGCCTCGGTGTTGTTGGTCTTTGTATCCTTGACAGGCACCGGCACATCGGCTTTCAGTTTCTGCTCCTTGTTCTTGATCGAGTGGCCGAGTGTACCATCTTCATTTATCCAAGCGTCGGACTCGGCGAGAGATGTTTCAAGGTGGCTCGTGCTATCCGGCACTACCTGCTTTGCTGATTCCATCGGAACCGGCACCTCAATGGTAACGGTATCAATCCTGACGGTCTCGATATATTCAATCCTGACGCTATCCGTATTGTTGACAATGACGGGCGTTGAGGGTAACATCTGCTTAGATGAGTGGCACCCGGAAAGCATGAGAGAGGCAAGTGATACCACGATTATAACAAGGTTCTTCATCGGCTCATACTTTGAAAAGATGTTTGTACTCCGGGATAGCGTCAAAGCACGGACAGCCTTTGATATACTCAAACGGCTCAATAACTCCATTGCCGTTGAGGTCGGGCGATGTATCGCGGTGCCCGATGATGCGCTTAATTGTCGGATACTCGGCAATCAGTCGCTTGCAGAGTGATAGGATTGCTGCTTTCTGGGCCGGTGTTCTTGTGTCCTTTATCTTCGTGCCGTTGGTGTCCGCTTTGTCAAGACCGCCGGCATAGCAGATGCCGATGGAGCGTGCATTATGATTGACCGCATGGCATCCGCGCACGTTTATGGGGCGGCACTCCTCTATTGTTCCGTCAAGACGGATATAGAAGTGATATCCGATGTAAAGTGTCTTCCCGGTCTTGGAATCAACATAGGTTGAGAACTTGCGCGCTTTGTGGGCGGCATTGACCGAGTCGCTTGTGAAGTTCACGCCCTCTTTGGTGGCGGAACAATGGAGAATAATCTCGTCGATGAGACGGGACATAGGCACCTCCGATGTTGAATAGCCCAACTTGCTCCAGGTCTTGGGGCCGGCTATCCCATCGGGAGTCAGTCCATATTTCCTTTGATAGTCCTTCAAAGCGGTTTCCGTTTTTGCACCGAAAACACCATCTTCGCTCAGACCGCAGTTGCAGGCTTTGTTCAATGCCTGCTGGAGCTTCTTCACATCATCGCCCCGGCTACCTTTCTTGATTGTAGTCATATTATTCAGTTTTAGATTTGATTTCGGACAGGTCTATGTCAAAGTGCCGCTCGGTCTTATCGACAACGATGCGCTGAAGAAGTTTCGCCCACTTTGCGCCGTTACAACTGGACTCGTTCTCAAGGATGGACCACAACTGCCAAAAGCATATCGCTCCGGCTGCCACTTTGGTAAGGTCGATAGGCAAACCATCGGTGATGTGCTTCTGCATGAGAAACGCCATGATGATAAGAGCCCATGCTTTCAACACCGTCATTATGACCTTGCCGAAATGTTGAGATTTGAATTTTTTGCCGTCGTCGCTCACTCTTTCGGGATGAGCTTTTCTGGCTCGTTTGGATAGTTGCCAGGCGGTGAAACAGTCGGCGAATATCATAAGGGTGCAAATGATGAGATATGGCAATGTTGGTTCAAGTATTGCTACTATGGCTCCAATAGCCGTGAACACCCAGCGGAGAAATTCAGAGATATGGTTCATGTCTTAAAGATTTAATGTTTCAGTAATGTGAAAAGGGAGCCAAGTGTCGCACCGACAACCGAACCGAGAGCATCGGCACCTATGTCTGACCAATCCCATTTGTTTCCTATGGCACATTTATCACCATACTCCTTGCCGACACCGATAGCCATGCCAGCGATAAAACCGGCGATCCATGCGTTGTGATATTCCGCATTAAACTCTATGGCTGATGCTGTGAATGATACTACGGCGCAAGCCGAGAAATGTTTGATTTTATCGTTGGCTATCTTCATAAGTCTTATTTTTGCCCAAAAGTAAGTGAATAAGCCACTCATTCAACGAATTGCCGAAAAACCGACATAAGCAAAACACCTTAAATCGCCCTATTTAAGCGACTTGCAAAAAAAGCGAGATGGCACGAACCTTTCGATTCGCACCATCTCATGCACATACTCACTAATATATTACACTAATTCAAAAATCAAGACATAGAATAAATTGACCAGCATCCCGACCTCAAAGGCATATACGAGATACCTCCGCTTGAATAGTCCTACAATCCCTCCGGTAATCCCGAAATATGGAAAATATCCCATTGCTATCACCCATGCCAATAGAGCAGCACACATAATTATGGCAGAGGTATAATGTACCGGGCCATCAAGACCATCACGATACTTAGGACTTGCGGCAACAAACATGGCACCTGCCATAAGCAGGAACACAAGGAACTGAAACCTCTCCGGCGTAATCTCAAACATCGGCGCGATAATGAGCCCGGCACAAACTCCGAGAGTAAGTGGGAACATCCACCCGTTTGCCATTCCGTAATAAATCGCGCTCAATGATTCGGGATGCTTATGCCTCAACGCATAGCCGATAATCAATGCCGCAAATAAGACAGCCGAAATAACGACACTGGCTATCATAACTCCGGCAGGCTTATGTTCGCAACCGGGAATAATGCCAACGCCTCGGCTTTGTACGCCCAACACTCGGCAAGACACTGCTTGATGAATCGGTAACAGCCCATATAGAAATCATCAATATCTTCAAATGTCTTGAAGTCGTAGAGGTACAAGTCGAAATCGCCGCCAAACTTGAATGTTTCCGGCAGAGATTCCCCGTTGGTATCACGGGCAATGTTCCGGGCTGTCTCGTAGTTGCTCTGATTCTCCTTAGACAACCACACGGGCATACCTTTGAATGTATGGCCGGAGAGGATTTTATCATCGCACATCTTGTTCAGAGCATCGAAGATGTCGCTGATAATCTCCTCATTTGTCGGCTTCTTGGTGTATTTTTTGCGGAGGTTGAAGCCGTTTTCATCTTCTTCATTGTCTTTCCAGAACCCGAAGAACACCTCCCATTTGTTGCGGCCGATAGAGTATAAGCCATCTTGCCGCTCTTTGGCGCCGTATATCTTTTTCATTGCAAAATGATTTTTGCGCTAATATACAACGAAAAACGGCAGGTTGAGCCAAATGACCGAAAAGCTGATTCTTAGGTAAACTTGTATTTTACTTTGTTTCCGTCAAATACCTCGCTTTGGATGATGGTCTCAAATGGAAATCCGTCAACGTCGCGAACTTTTTCGAGTATCTGTTTCATCTCTTCGGAGGAGGTGAAGAATTTCATCCAAGTTCCCGTCTGCGGGTCGCGGCACGATACGATATATCGGTCTTTGCCGTAGCCGGTTTCCTGCCCGGATACGAACTTGTGAACCTCGATGGTCTTATTCTGGAGGGCGGCGAGTCTTACGACATTGCCGGGGAGCATTTCCTTTCCGTTTGCGGGAGTATAGGAAATTCCCATCTCTGAAAATTTTTGCATTTGATGATGTGTTAATTTGAAATATAAATGCTTGCAGTCAGCATGGCAAGCCATACCCTTGAAAGAGCCTATGATTTTTTGTCGGCGCTTTCGAGATTTAACCTTAGCCAGCTTCCGGGCCGCATTTTGTTTCGTTCTCTTACGGAGCAGGGTGTGAGTCGGATAATGAACATAACCAACCATATCAAGACCATCCGTAAGCGGTCTAACCGCCTCGTTAGGTTTGACAGTCAAACCGAGTTTTGCCATCTCCTCAACATAGACATCCCGCAACTGCCAGAGCCGTTTCTTGTCATTGCCCCCGATTGCAGTATCATCGCAATAGTTGTAGTAGAGATATCTGACCTCGACACTCCCATCCTCATTTGATATGAAATATCGTTCTGCCATAGAGAGCATCTTATGGTGGACCGGCGAAATAAAGAGATTTCCGAAAGTCTGCGATGAACGCAATCCTTTTGAAAGTCCTTCGGGGAGCAGCGTTATGAAACTATCAAGAATCGGAAGCAGAACGGAGTCACTGATGTATTGCCGGATTACGCATTTCATCCGCTCCTGGCTTATACTGTCGTAATAATGGGAAATGTCATTTTTATAATAGTGGGTAAACAGTCCCGGCACCGCCTTAATATCATCCTCAATAATATGGTGCATCCAGTGCATACCCCTTCCTTTGATAGAGGCTCCCGTATTGTGAATCAGTGAGGGATAAGTGTATTTCTCAACCACCACCATTATACAATGGCATCCGACACGCTTTGGGACTTTAGGTGCCTGGCACTCCCGCTCTTTAGGTCCATCCTTAACCCGTAGTGTCTTTACATCTTTCAGCGTGATCCTAAAAGAGCCATCGGCAATCTGCCTTTTCAGAGTGCCGATTATAGCATCACGCACTTTCGCCGCATAAATCTGTTGTTCCAGATATGCGGCGTATTCTTCGGGAGTATTAAAATCATACTCCGTCTTTGGCTCCTTGTCGGGAGCATATTTGGCCCGTTGCTCTTTGCTCTCCAAATGGCTGATTACATAATCATAGCCACTATACATATTGGAGTCGCTGACAATCTCTGGGATAAGATTATCAATTGGATACTGAATCTCCATGACGCGCCTTCAGGGCTCTTCGTTATGTTCCGGCTTTCTGCTTGCGCGAGGGTTGCCGAGGCTCTAACCTCTCGTCTCTTTCATTGCCCAGCACGTGGACGTTGCAGTGTGGCGATTTATATAATAAGAGCGGTTAACCCGCCCATGATTATAGTCCTTAATGTCAGCCGCACGCCGTAGTTCGTGTTCGAGTTCGTCCCGGCGTTATTCGCATTCGAGTACGCGAGACCGCCATTCGCATTCGCGTTGTTGCTCGACCGCAGAGGGACACGGCATTGAGGTTATCTACCTTTTGGGTACAAAATTACTAAAAATCGGTCAATTAGAAAAATCAAAATTTATCGACCCGCCAGAGGCGGGATAAAGAGAGAGGGAGCAGCCTCCCGTTGGTCGGCTCTCCCTCTGTCGTTTTTTCGCAAAACGCGCTCTGCGTTTTACGCTGCCTCGTCGTCGAACACGCACTCGCCTCTGAAGGCCAGCCGCACGCCGCAGCTCGTGACCGAGACCGTCCCGGCGTAATTCGCAACCGAGTACGCGAGACCGCCACCCGCATTCGCGTTGTCGCTCGACCGCAGAGGGACACGGCATTGAGGTTATCTACCTTTTGGGTACAAAATTACTAAAAATCGGTCAATTAGAAAAATCAAAATTTATCGACCCGCCAGAGGCGGGATAAAGAGAGAGGAGCAGCCTCCCGTTGGTCGGCTCTCCCTCTGTCGTTTTTTCGCAAAACGCGCTCTGCGTTTTACGCTGCCTCGTCGTCGAACACGCACTCGCCTCTGAAGGCCAGCCGCACGCCGCAGCTCACGCCCGAGTACGTCCCGGCGTTATTCGCAGCCGAGTCCGCGAGACCGCCATGCGCATACGCGCTGTAGCCCGACCGCAGAGGGACACGGCTTCGCCCGGCTGTGTACCAATGGCCGTCGGAATAGTTCTCGTTGTATTTGCTTGTGTCAGTGGTACAGCGAGAGGCTATCATGTCGCAATAGCGGCCATGTTTGACACGGGCGACACACATTCCGTTGGTATCCGTGATACCCTGCACGACACGCTCCGTCTTAGTGAGCGGATTATAGATATGCCACTTGGCGTCAATCGGGAACGCTGCAACCTCTGCATATCGCTGGCGGCGCATTTCTACAAAGCTCGGCACATTGACCGCTACATTGTCCTGCCACTCGGAGTTACAGCCGACATAGTTCTGAATGCCGAAGATGATATTGCCTGTGTTACCGCCATTCCAGCGTCTGGTCACGTTGCCGTAGGCGTTCATGCCGTTGGCACCGGTGGAATATCCGGAACCGCAACCATAACCGCACACTGCCTGAACATCGCGATCACCTATGATGCCGAGAACAAGGTTATCAATGTCAATTCTCATCTCGTAGTCGATGCTGTAAAAACCGGGGCCGCGCATACGACACAGATTGATGAGGTTGGCGGCGGAACCCGTCATAGTTGATGAGGGTACCGTGGCGTTGGTAAGATTACCATCGTTATCATACTGCCAATCGGGATTGATGGTATTGTTGTTCTCGCCTCGCTTGGTAACGGCACCGCTGATTGAGCGGGCGCGCATAAGAGAGTCAAGTGTCATACCATACACGCCTACGAGTTCACGGATGGCAGGGTTGTCAAGGGAGCCACCGATATACACCCAATCGGGTTCTATCGCCTCGACTGCCGAGCTGTCAACGGCTATCGCCTCCAGATTGTCAAATCCGACAGGTGATGTAAACACGATTTTGACCGCTCCGTTAGGAACATCCGTATAGACATACTCGCCGTTCACAAAGTCGAACAGTGCGGCACCGACGCTCATGTTGAACTTCTTGATAACCTTTCCATCTTCTCCGACAAACACGGCACCAATCATGGCGTTGTTGACTCCGGGCCAGCGGACTTGTTTCATACCCGCAACATCAAGTTCGTAGACATTCATGTTGGGGTTGTCGGTAATCTCATAATCTCCGCCGGCAACAACATTGTCGGTGAAGATTGCGGCAAGAGATTTTACCATAATATCGGCAAGATGCTTGCGGTTCACCCTTGTTGCGGTTGAGATGGGTTCATTCGGACATGAGCTGATGAAGGTGTGCTTCTCCTGAGTCTTGAAGTCGTTGACACCCTTACGCCAATGGGGTAAATGTCTTTCATGATGTCGAAACCCTCACCTGCAAGGTCGGCCGGGTCATAATCCGTGCCGTCTTTCATCTTGCCATAATCGGCATCGCTGATTTGGCGGAGGTGCATTTTGCCATCACGGGAGTTGAACGTGGCTTTGTAGGCGTGGCTCAGTTCTTCGATTTTCGCCCAGTGGCCGGGAACGGTGTAAGCATTGCCGAACTTGTAGCCCGTGCTGTCATCCATGTTGGTTATATTCTCGGTGTCGTTCTCAAAATCTGAAAAGCAGATATGAGAATACTGTGAGTTGATAACCTCCAATTCGGGGAAGTAGCGGTTGAGGCTATTGAGTCCGGCGAGACCGTCGCTATCCTCTTCCTTGATGAGTTCTGTAAGAATCCATCGGCCGATCACACCTGAACACTGATTGCTTTCCTCATAGGCGGCGCCGGAGGCATCAAGACCTATGGCACCGGAATTGCGGAGCAGTCGCAGAACGGTAACGGATGCCGTTACGTTCACATCGGGTATTCGTACCTCTCGGATGGCACCGGCGCGGGCCACATCAAGCAGAAGTGTCTCGGTGTCGATATACTTGCTACCCTCAACCCAAAGGCGCGTGATACTGCCGACACTTTCAATGGTAAGACCGCCGGGGAAAGAGAGGTTAGGCAGGTTGACGAGTTCAAGCGATGTCATTGTAGCCGGGAGTGTCAGCGTCTCAATCGGGGAAGTCTGTGCAAGGTTACACGTTGTCAGCTCCGTATTGTTGGCGATGATGCTTTCAACACGAGGGCATCCGCTTGCGTCGATACTCGTAGCCGTTGTGAGGCTGACATCAAGCACACGCAAGAACGGCAAATCGCCAAGAACTATTGAACCGAGGGGGTTAAAGCCGTTAAGCGAGGTATTTGCCGAGTGTTTGTTACCGCCAAGGATAATCTCTTCGGCAAGTTCCAGCTTGCTCAAATCGTCAAAGTGGAACGCAAGCGACATCTCTGACAGGTCAATGCGACTCATTCGCCCGGGATTGTAGATGTAGAGCAGCGCACCCGAATCGTGTGCAAAATCAGTAAAAGCATGGCTCTGACCCGCCTCGAGATAGACGGTTTCAGACAACTGACCGCTCGCATCATTACCTATACCGAAGTAGCCCGTAGCGGCTGCCGTGATATAGATTTTGGATTTAGAGGAAATTGCCGACACACGACCGCTGAGGGGATTGGTGAAGAAATCGCCGGTCTGATAGTAACCGTCGCGGATTGCCCAACGCTGCTCGATGAATCGGGGTAGCGATGTCAAGCCGAGACCATGCAGGGCATAGAAGTATGGCATATTGGCAAAGTGTGTCTTGTCAATATACTTTGATTCGCAATCATAGGTCGCTATGGTCTTGGGCCAGAACATCAGACGGCTCTCTACAAAGAAATACATTGCGCCATCCGGTGAGAATGGAGCCATTGTCTTTCCGCCAATCTCGGCTGTCTGATTGCGCATTCGGTTCACAACGCTCTTTAAGGAGATTGTCGTTACTCCGAGATCGTTGCTATTCCAGCACTCTTGCTGACGGTCGATATTGTTGAACAGCACGGAGCCATAACCCATGTAGGGGTTAGTGTATCCGGTAGCCTCATCAGTCATCTTGTTGGGGTCAACCTCCGCATCAATATCGCGTCCACCGTCGTTGTCTGCTCCGTTGCAAGTATCGCAGTCATACACTTTATTGAGATACATTCGGGTTGGCTCCATGTTGCGGTAGCCGGAGTAAACGCCATTCTCAACAGAACACCCATCTTCAAGGAAGAACATAGGCTGCATATTCTTTGCACGCTGATCGACGGCGGCGAGATAGTCGGTGAACGCGGTGTATGCCATAGCCGACTCCAGCGACATATAGCGATAGGCGTTCTCCTTCCATATCTTCTCCCATCCCGTTACTTTAGAATAGTCGCATGAATCAAAGAACCTGAGCATATTGAACAGGTCGTAAGGAACCTTTTTGCCGAGTGCCAGGTCTTCCTGAAGCTGATCATCATCGACCATACACTCAAAGTAGTATGTCCAAGCCGGGTATTCAGTGGCAGCGAGTCCGAGTTTGTTCACCCATGAGGATTTCTGCGTAGTCGGTTTCATCATATCCTCGACAGTGTTTACACCCTGCCACCAGTCCATTCCGGCATACTGCAACAGTTCATAACCCGTCACGGGGTTAAGAACATCTCCAGTAACGACCCATTTCCCGTTTACTTGCTTCATTGAGCCGGTTGAACGAGTCCATGCTCCGTTCTTGTAGCGATATATTGCATAATCTCGACCGCAATACTGAGATATGAGATACACGTTTCCGTGTGCCTTTTCAGTATTGGTTTCGGGGTCTGCCTTGAATCGCGCCTCTGTCTGGGCAAGAGTCTCATCGGGTGTACCGAAATACTCCACAAAATCACCGTAGTTAAGACATCCGAGGTTGTAGCCGGGTGTGTCCTTGAATCCAAGAGCCACCTGCTCGCCCTTATCCTCTTTCCAATTACCACGAGCCTGAAACCAAGCATCCTGCAAGGTGTCTGTCGTTGCACGGAAATAAGCGATGGGGTGATTCTTTGTGGAGTGATCCATCTGAATACCCGTGAGTATATCACCGTCTCCGAGGTCTTGGGTACCGTCAAAGGCGCGTTGCGCCGGCGTGAGGTAAGATGAGCCGAGGGAGCGGAACGTGGCGTTCATGAGGTCGCAAACGCCACAGTCATTCGCCATCGAGCTGTCAGAGTAGTCTTTCTTTACTGTGATAACATCGACAAAATGCCCGGTCTCGTGAACGAATACTTTGTTATGCTTGGCGGCAAGTATCGCCTTACGGCCGAGTTCGGTGCTGTCATCGGGATTCAGCAGAGTTACAGTCGCCTTGAGTCCCGTGGTCTTGTTCTTCTTATTGAAGTTGAATCGGTCATTCTTCTCCGGGCGTTGTGCCGAGGTGGTACCCTGCCGACGCCAAAGAACATTTATCGCCTTAAAGTTACATTCCGGGTGCTGTGGATTGTAGTAGTAAAGCGTGCAGGCGAATTGGTCAGAGGTGGAAGTTCCGCCGTTGAGGGCATAGTCAAAGTTGTTGAACGTGGTCTGATCTGCAACAATGACATAGTAAGGCATACCTTTTGCCGCCATGAGCGACATAGAGGGTTTGCCGGTGGTATCAAGCACATTCTCTTTGTCATACTCGGCAATCATGGCGGTAACATTACTCAGTTTGCAGAGGTAGTTACGGAACGCCTGCAACCATTCCATGTAACTTGAATAAGGCATGATGTAGTTGAGGTTGAAATCGCCATTGGCAGAGTTGAACGTGATGTTCTTGCTTTGGCGGAGTGCGCTTGTACCGGGCTGATAACCGATGGCGGCACATTCCTCACCATTGACATACAGTTTGACAAAGGAATAGTTGATACCCTTGTAGGTAACATACTTTGTGCCGGGTTCCACAACAACGGCAACAGTGATCTTCTCACCACATTTGAATCCGACGCGCTGCTGCTTGGGTGTTCCGTTAAGGACACTGAGGACAATCTCATTGCCGCGAATATAGAAACCCACACCGGCTGTCGGGTCATAGCACTCACAGAGCATAGCGTTCTTATCCTTGATACTCTTTGTAGAGAACGCTAACTGGATTGCGGCTCCGGCAGTCTCCAAAGCGGCAGATGAGAACGGTGCATAAGGAATCTCAGCGGTTACATTCTCTGCAATACGGCATACCGTTTCGCCAAGAACATTGACAAAACCATTGGAGTTATAGTTACAGCCGTTCAGAGTCATCTCATAGCCGTTGTCAATGATTCTGTGGTCGGTCTCGGTGTTGCTTCTGGTGGAGAAATCAAACGAGAACAGCGCACCCTCTTTCAAAGATGCGTCGATAGCAGACCCCTCAACGGTAAGCGTGATAGTTTCACTTTTGCTTGCTCCGCTCCGGGCGTACACATCAAAGCTCTTTGAGCCGTCGGTGGCATATCCTTGTATCTGCTTGCTCACATTGTAAGGCTGACCGATGGGACAATTGACGGTGGTCGCAATATGCCCGTCAATCATCACCTCTACCGGAGTATTGGTCTTGCCGGGAGTATATGCCGCCACATCGACAGATATTGAATCGTACAGGCGCACTTTGCCCTCAGTGCGATCATCGTAACGCATTACGACAATAGGCGTGGCGTTGGTGGAATCAACACACATCACGGCGGTATACACCATATTGCCGACAACGCCGGACGCAAGGTCTTTGCCTTGAATACGGATTGGATATGCACCGTGTTCCAGACGCTCTCCACCTCCGAATACATTGCACGGATTGATGGATATGTTGTGGGAGTACGAATCAACAACAGTGGCCGTGCCGAGTGTACGCCACTCACCGTTGTAGAACATCTCGGTAGTAACGAGAATACCGAGGCGCGTTGACACGTTGTTCTCAAACTTATACATCGGCAGACTCTTGTCTCGGTTAACGCCTACTTCCAGTGCGGTTGATGTTGAATAGTTGAGGGTCTGTATGCAGGTGCAGGTAACATCGACAGCGGTAA
The DNA here is from genome assembly GCF_004766125.1 of Duncaniella freteri. Taxonomy (NCBI): domain Bacteria; kingdom Pseudomonadati; phylum Bacteroidota; class Bacteroidia; order Bacteroidales; family Muribaculaceae; genus Duncaniella; species Duncaniella freteri. Next base: position 2,081 of record NZ_SJSA01000004.1, on the reverse strand, counting down.
CGGTGATGGTCTTGGTTCGGCGGTTGCCATCGGCATCGGTAGCCTGAATGATGAAATCTCGGCTCGATGCTGATGTGATGAAGTCGGTGAAATCAAACTTGAATTTCAAGTCGGCGGCACTCGTTGATGAACGCTCGTTCTTAACCTCGCTCCAGAGTTCAATGTTGGTCACGGGGTCAATGATACTGATGGTTCGGATTGTTCCGAGAACCTCATCCTCGCCATCGTAACTTACGCTCTTGATAGCAACCATAAGTGAAACCTCACTGCCGAAAGCACCCCATACCGCCTGATCGCAGTAGATTGTAAGTGTGCTGCCGCTTGCTGTTCCGGCCCCGTTGCTCTTCGGAATCTTGATGCTGTCGCCTATGGGGTTGCCAGCTTTGCTCACACCCTGGATTATATAATCCGTCGGGTCGGGAACCATTTCAAGACCGGCGAACTGGTTTTTGTTGAATCTCGTAGGCCCCGCCGGTGGATAGTGCGTCTTTGCCATCTTTCTCCGGCGTGTCTGAGGTTTCCACCTTACCGCCTCCGCCATTGCCGAAGTCAACCCATTGGGCCTCATTGGTTGCGGTAAGGTCGGTCAACGCACCTTGATATTGCTTGGTCTCCCAAACAAAGGGGTTGGAACTCCGGCGATAGGTTATGACCATACCCTCCTTACGATAGTCTATGCCTGTGGTCTCTTTGAGGTCGAGCAGAGCCTGAATCGCAAGTGAGAGGGTGTAATCCTTATCCTCACATACCGCATTGATGTTGACAAACGGCTCCGAGCCTGCCGACATTCCGGCAAGATCGAGCCAATTATCTTTGTCAAGAACATCGTTGGCATCAAGTGTAAGACCGATATATTTGTAGCTTTTCCATGAGCCTTTGGCTATGGCGAAAGTTATATCCATACCGATTTTTGCTTTGCCCTGGGCTAATACAGCGGCAGGGGCATAGTATTTATCGGTTGAATCGTTGAGGGTGTAGAAGATTTTTTCCGGGTCAGGTGTCGGCAGTTCGGCAGTAAGGTTATAGACATTGCCGACGGATGCGCCCCCGACCTTAACGAGATTCTCTCCATCAAAGCGGTAGAGGTCGTTTGCAAGACGGAAAATTCTATCTTCACGGATTTTTTGGAACCCGTGGAAAGTGGTGTTGTAGTCGGTAGGATGATACCCTTCTGGAAATTTGTTTGACCACATACAGCAGGTGCCTCCCTCATTGGCAGGATAACGGCGATACCAAACGCCGGTGCTTTGGTCAGGGTTGTCCTCATAGAATCCGTCAAAGGGTAATATACCGATATTATTGACACGCATGGACTCATTTTGAACTTCATCACGGGTGTCCTTTAAATCTTCTTGAAGCTGTGCGCCCTCATCACCGGGAAAAGCGGTGCTTGCAGTGTGTCCAAGTGCAAGGTCAGAGCCAATGGTTACGAGTTCAGAACCGCTCCAACGGAAGGTCTTGTTGTCCGAGGTGCAGGTGTAAATCTTGCCTCCTTCGGGCACACGACCTGCGGCTGTGCCTGTTCCATAGGCATCAGCGTCGAGCCAGTTGTTGTAGTATGTGAACTGCGTGAGAATGAGGCTTGCGCCACCGTTTTGAATCTGCCAGTAATCCGACACATTGATTTGCTGTTGGAGGGTTCCACCTTCAACAGCGGGAGTGGCGGCATTCAGATTCTTGATGGGGCGTTTGATAATTCCCCATTGAGTATTATCTGAAACAGCAACTTTCGACACTGCGAGAAGGAATACGTCGTTGTCGGTGTCATACACTACCATGCAACCTGCGTCGGTCGATTTATGGATTGAAGATGCCATTTGCGAAGTAACGCCACTTACCATAGCGTTAAACTCTACGACATCATCTACGAAGCCGGGAAGGTTGGCGGCAGGCACCTTTGCATTGGCATCAAGTGGAGCAATACCATTAGGGGCACCAATCTTATCGGATAGTGCCGTAACGCTTGACTGAGCGGACTCGGCCTTAGATTTGGCGGTATTGGCCGTATCTTTGGCTGCCTGGGCGGTGTCGTATGCGCTCTGTAACTTTACTTTGTCGGCGGCAGTCATCAATCCTGCTTT
>NZ_SJSA01000003.1 GCF_004766125.1 Duncaniella freteri | reverse complement strand
CAAGGCTTTCAATGACTCGAATCTTGCTGAACGCCTTAAGGAAAACCCGGAAGAAGAAAATCTCTTGTGAAAGAATATTTCCACTGCGGATAATAAACAACTACATGTATAAATTATGGATGTGTCGTGATCAATACAATTGCGACACATCCTTTTAGATTACAACATTAATGACCCCATCAGAACGAATCAAAGAGCTGAGAGAACAGCTCAACCGCCACAACCGACTCTATTATGTAGAGAATGCGCCCGAGATAGATGACCGCCAATATGACATGCTCATGAAAGAGCTTGAAAAGCTTGAGCATGACAATCCGGATCTCGATGATCCGCTGTCACCAAGTCATCGTGTGGGCTCGGACCTTTCCAAAGGATTCACCAGGTAACGCATTCACGCCCCATGCTGTCGCTCGGGAACACATATTCTCTGGAGGAGGTGAACGACTGGATCGACCGATGCAATGATTCGCTCGGAAACTCGGGAGGACTGCTGTCGGTCCCTCTGGTGGGAGAGATGAAATATGACGGCACAAGCATCTCGCTTACCTATGAACATGGCAGACTTGTGCGTGCCGTGACACGTGGCGACGGAGAAAAAGGTGACGATGTCACTCTCAATGTCAAGACTATACGAAGCATACCTTTGGTACTTCCGACCGGTGACTGGCCTGAGACATTCGAGATACGCGGCGAGATCGTGCTCCCCTGGAAAGAGTTTGACAGGCTCAATGAGGAACGCGCATTCAATGAAGAACCTCTTTTCGCAAATCCGCGAAACGCTGCCGCAGGGACACTCAAGATGCTCGACTCATCAATCGTTGCAAAACGCGGGCTTGACGCTTACTTCTACTACTGCTGTCGGATGAACTCCCTGTCGACAACCATTACGAAAACATGCTTAAGGCACGGGAATGGGGCTTCAAGGTAAGCGACGTGATGACTCTTCTACACAGCGCGCAGGAGGTCGATGACTTCATAAACAGATGGATATCGAACGGCGTAATCTTCCGGTTGCAACGGATGGTCTTGTGTTCAAGGTCAATAATCTGCGCCAGCAACTCAATCTCGGATACACAGCCAAATCCCCAAGATGGGCCATAGCCTACAAGTTTGCCGCCGAGAGAGCCCAGACACGGCTCAGAGAGGTGTCGTTTGAGGGTAGGACGTATGGGGGTGATCACTCCGGTAGCAAATCTTGATCCGGTCCTTCTATCAGGCACAATAGTAAAGCGCGCATCGCTCCACAACGAGGACATAGTCAAGAACCTTGACATCCACGAGCATGACATGCTATATGTGGAAAAAGGCGGCGAGATAATCCCCAAGATCACAGGTGTAGATACAGACGCCCGCGAAGCAGGAAGCAGACCGGTGGAATTTGTGACACATTGCCCGACTGCGGCACTCGGCTTATAAGAATTCCGGGAGAGGCCGCATGGCTGTGTCCTAACAAATATGGGTGCCGCCCACAGATAATAGGCCGTCTGGAGCACTTCGTGGGGCGCAATATGATGGATATCGAAGGCGTCGGCGACGAAAACTGTTCGCTGCTATATGACGCAGGACTTGTAAAGGACATAGCCGATTTCTATACACTGACCACACCGGCTCTCAGGGAACTGGACCGAGTGGGCCCGCGCACTGCCGACAGGATTCTTGAAGGAGTGGAAGCCTCAAAATCAGTCACATTCGACCGTGTGCTGTATGCCTTGTCAATCCCTATGTTGGAGCCACCCTGTCAAGAAAGGTAGCGCGAGCCGCAAAGAACATAGATGCCATCATGTCAATGAGCCGAAGAGCTTATAGCCATCGACGATGTGGGACCGCGAATCGCTGACTCGATTATAGAGCATTTCGCCTACCAACCCAACCGTGTACTTGTAGAAAGGCTGCGTGAGGCAGGAGTGCAGATGAGCATGCCTGAAGAGGATACCTCCGACCACACTACAATCCTTGATGGTAAGAGCATAGTTATAAGCGGCGTGTTCGCATTGCATTCCAGGGATGAATATAAGGCACTCATCGAAAAGAACGGAGGCAAAAACGTAGGATCAATCTCAAAAAAGACTGACTATGTACTTGCCGGGGACAATATGGGTCCATCCAAACTGGAAAAAGCCCAAAAGCTCGGAATCCGATCATCAACGAGAGCCAGTTCCTTGAAATGATCGGCCAAGCATAAAACGGCAACATATATTATAAAGCGTCAGCGGTATGGGTAAGGCTGTTAGCCATTCCATACCGCTGACGGCTTTTATTTATCAAACAATATTACTTCACAGCCTTGAAGCTCATATCAAGTCCCTTGACAGAATGAGTGAGGGCACCCACTGATATGAAGTCCACTCCACATTCACCATATTCACGGAGAGTGTCGAGAGTTATACCTCCTGACGACTCCACTTCGGTGCGACCATTGATAAGCTTCACCGCTTCCAGAGTACGCTCAGGAGTAAAATTATCAAGCATAATGCGATCGACCTGAGCATCAAGAGCCTGGTTGATCTCATCGGTGTTACGCACCTCTACCTCAATTTTCAGATCCTTGCCTTAGCCTTGCAATAATCCTTAGCCGCCTTCACAGCCTGAGGAATGCCTCCGGCAAAGTCAATATGATTATCCTTGATAAGAATCATGTCAAAGAGGCCTATACGGTGGTTGCATCCTCCGCCGATACGTACAGCCTCCTTTTCGAGCATACGCATACCGGGAGTGGTCTTGCGAGTGTCAAGCACTTTAGTCTTTAACCCCTCAAGACGCTGCTGATACTTTGCAGTCTGGGTGGCAATACCGCTCATACGCTGCATGATGTTGAGCATCACACGCTCGGTCTGAAGGAGCGAGCGCACTTTGCCCTCCACCTCAAATGCTACATCGCCAGGCTTCACATGCATACCGTCATTGATGTAGACTGTCATATTAAGCTGGGGTCGAATTTCTCAAACACTTTTCGGGCTATTTCGACACCGGCGATTATGCCCTCTTCCTTCACAATGAGACGCTGTACTCCACGCTCAGTATCGGGGATAGTGCTTAAAGTAGTGTGATCACCGTCGCCCACATCCTCGGCGAATGCCAAGGTGAGCAGATCATCGATAAGTTGGTCGGTTGTTTTCATATTTTTTGATTAACTTTGAAGCATGAAAATAGTATTGATAGCTGTGGGAGGACATCCACACAATATATCGCTGATGCCACAAGCGAATTCCTCAAACGAGTGAACCGGTATGCACCGATGGACATTGTCATCATACCTGATCTGAAATCCACCCGCGGTATCACAGAAGAGGTCCAGAAACAGAAGGAGGGAGCCGGAATAATGGCTTCACTTCAACCGGGCGACCATGTGTGCCTGCTTGATGAGCGCGGCATTGAAATGACTTCAAGGGAATTCGCCACCATGATCGACCGCCGAATGAACCAGGGGTTAAAAAAGACTCGTTTTCGTTATCGGCGGACCTTACGGATTCTCGCAGGAGGTGTACTCCCGGGCTGACAGTAAAATGTCGCTTTCACGAATGACATTCACCCACGAAATGGTGAGGCTGTTCTTTGTCGAGCAAGTGTACCGGGCAATGACCATACTGCGAGGAGAGCCGTATCATCATGACTGACATGTGGGTATAAAAGGCGAGAAAGCCTTTCATAGGTCATTTCTTTATCCCGCCTTTCACTCCGCCTTTGACGCCTCCGGAGAGGGAGAATATATTCTGGTCGTAGCTCACGGTTTTCTGCCTTGCTCACGCTTACGCTTAAGAGCGAGCTTGACAAGTGTATCCATAAGAGCATCAAACGACAAGCCTGTAGCTTCCCAAAGATAGAAAGAAAGAGACCCCGGAATAGTGTTTATCTCATTGACAAAAATCTCCTTGGTGTCATCGTCAATGATAAAGTCAATCCTGCTCACACCATGGCAACCGAGCACTCGGAATGTCTCACCGGCAAGGAAGCGGATGCGTTCGGTCATCCCGGCTGGGAGATCGGCTGGGATACGTTTCTGCGATGCCTGCATACCTTTGGCTCCCTTCGTTCCGCCCATGTACTTGTCCTCATACGAGAGGATCTCAGCACTCTTGATTGGCTCTTCGAGCACAGATGAGCGATATTCGTCACAATCACCGAGCACCGAACAGTTGATTTCCTTAAGATTGTCGACCATATGCTCCACAATGATACGTGAAGAATATTTCTCTGCAATCTCAATCTTCCCGATCAGCTGCTCGCGATTTGCAGCACGACCTATGCCCACACTCGATCCGAGATTGGCAGGCTTGACAATTACAGGATAACCGATCTTATCTTCAATCCGGGCGATCAGCTCATCACGTTTCTTGAACCACTCCTTGTCAGTGAACCACACATAATCGATCACAGGGACACCACACTCCCGAAGAATCATCTTCATGGTGATCTTATCCATACCGTTGGCACTTGCAAGAGTGTTGCATCCTGCATACGGAATACCTATGGTCTCAAGAACCCCTTCAAAGATTCCATCCTCGACGTTGGAGCCATGAAGCACAGGGATCACAACATCAAGCGTGGTAAGCACAGCCGATCCGAACATCGGTTTCTTCACCCGGTAGAGATTGTAATCGCCATATGACGGCTCCATATACACCTGGGTGCACTTGGCAAGAAGCGATGGAATATCACGATAATTAGCCACATCAAAAAGAGCGTCACCTGTGTAGAAACGTCCCTGCTTGGAGATGTATATAGGTGTGACATCATACTTGTCACGATTGATGGCGTGCATTGCCTGCGATGCCGATATCACCGAGATCTCATGTTCGGTGGAACGGCCGCCGAAGAATACTCCTATATTGGTTTTCATAATTTATTCAGCCCATGGCTGAGGATTATATGTTTATTTATCTTTGGAAATTTAAGCTACTTGAAGGTGTCAGGAAGATCATTCTCATAAAGCACCGTGTCACCTGGACGGAGAATGGAACCCAACAGACTCTGTGAGTCAAGGAATGTAGGAACAGTGTGGACCTCAGTCGCCGACGATGCATCTTTCTCTTTACTTTCATTGATGCCGTCGACTATTGCTTCCCTGTTGTATTCACCCACGACAATGGCAATGTCAGCTGATGCAGCAATCTTTTGCCCGAAATTACGGTTCAGCTCCTCCTGCCTGTCACCAAGCTCAATCATACCAGGAGTGACCACAATACGCCTTCCCTGTGTCATCATTGCGAGCACATCGAGAGCCATTGAGGATCCGGTGGGATTGGAATTGAACGCGTCGTCAATAATGGTGACTCCTCCGGGGGTACGTTTCATGTTCAGGCGATGTTCCACTTGCTCTATCTGTCCCACAGCATATCTTATCTTATCCTCAGGTACACCAAGACGCATGGCGACAATGACTGCCGCAAGGAGATTGCTCACGTTGCACTCCCCTACCAGACGCGTGGAGAATTCCAGAGACGCACCCTGAGGTGTCCTTACAGTGAATTGCGTCCCGGCAGGTGTATAAGTGATGTCAGTGGCAACATAACCTGCATTACCAGGATTGGACACTGCATAACGCACACACTCCACATTGCTTACCGGACGATTTGCCACATATGGGAAATCATCATTGATGACAGCAAGACCTCCGTCGGAAGGGAGCGAGTCAATAAGCTCAAACTTGGTACGCTGCACATTCTCTATGCTCTTGAACGATTCAAGATGCTGCTCGCCGACTGCTGTCACAATCCCCACAGAAGGATGAACAAGGTCGCAAATCTCTTTGATATCCCCTATCTGCTTGGCACCCATCTCAACGATAAACACCTCGTTGTAAGGCTTCAGGTATTCGCGCACAGTACGTATCACACCATTGTTGTGTTATAGCTTCCGGGAGTCATCATGACATCGAAATGCTCGGAGAGTATCCTGTTAAGATAATGCTTGGTGGAAGTCTTGCCGTAACTTCCTGTCACTCCTATTATCTTCAGGTCAGGCATTGAGCGCAGAATCCGTTCGGCATCCTTGTAATAACGTTGTTGATATGCTTCTCCACCGGCTTGAGAAGCCAGTTGGCTGACATTGAGAAAAGATGAGAGAAGCAGAACACACAGAGCGATGCCACTGCCGCATATTCGAATCCTTTACCGTACTTCCACCCTACAATTCCGGTCGACACAACAATCACAACCGCAAGGATAAGCATCACCGAGAAAATACGCCAAGCCCTGTTGGTCATCACAAGCGGCTTCTTGTACCTGCGTCTGACAAGGATAATAACATTGACGGCTGAGACAAATGCTATAAGCGACATCGACACTACAGGCACTGATAGTGTCGACATTGATGCGAGAACCACAGCTCCACTCACAAGACGCATGGCAGAGGTGGTGTCCTGCGAAGCACGCAGCCAACGGCTGTAACGTTCGTTGCGGTAGGAGTTCTGCTGAAGCATCATAAGATCACGCCTAAACTCCACGAAAAAACAGGCTATGGCGAGAAGAGCAGCAATTGCGCTTAGGATTGTTTCATGTCTTTTCCTTAATACTTATGACTAAAATCTATACTATTTTTTTGCAATCTCTCCAAGAAAACTCCTCAGGACTGCGGCGAATTGAACCGGATTATCAAGGAAGCTGTAATGACCGCATCCCGGAACGAAACAAGTCCGGCATCGGGTATCAGACGCTCCATGGTGCGGGCATCAGACAGCGGTGTGGCTGTGTCATTCTCGCCCCATACAAGCAGCACAGGAACCTTGACGAGCGGAAGACGGTCAGTAAGGTCCTCATTAACGACACGTGACAGTATGCGACGCATCATCGGTGAAGCAGAGGCATAGTCACTCGACCCGGCTTTGGCACGGCGTGCATCAAGTTTCAGCTCAGCCTTTGACTTGCCATATATGAGATACATCATCCGCTTTATAGCCTTGAAAGTATACACTTTCCGATAATAACTGAACGAACGTCTGGGCTTTATCCCGGCTGCATCCACAAGTATCATAGCCTTGACTCGGGATGACGAGAGGCATAAAGAATGCCTACACGTCCACCGAAAGAGTGACCTAACAGCACAGGATTCCTGATGCCGAGAGCCTCGATGAATTCCTCCATGGCACAGGTGTAATCCTCCACCCCCCATACCGCACAAGGCTCTTCAGATTTGCCGAACCTTGAAAATCCACATTGACAACGCGATATCCGGACTTAAGAGCAACACTCTCCACCGAAGCCAAAGTGGTGTGGTCACACCCCATCCGTGCATAAGGATGATGGTCGGCTCCCAAACACCGCGGTCAGATGTCACGACGGTCGCCGCAGGACCTCCGGAGGGACGGTTGTCGGTATAATGGAAGCGCAATGAACGTATTGTTATGTCCTTTTCCATAATCGACAACAAAATTATAAAAATCCGCCACGTTATGCAAAAAAAATAGAGTACAGAGTTTAGAAGTGCCGAAGCACATGTACAGGTTTTATCAAACAGTATTCTCATCTTACAAGCCTGTATATTTCCGATGTTAGAGGTCGCCCTGTACATGGGTCAGTGAGAGTGAGGCTGCGGAGCTGATAATAATAGTACCAGTACTGGAATAACTGATTGATATAATCGCAACGTGATTCATCATTCCTGATATGTGAATCATTGAGATCAAGTACCGACAACTTACCTATCATGAATGTCTCCACATTGGCGGAATAGCGTCGGCCGGCTGTCTCACCAGCCTTAGAAGCTATCGCCACTTGCTCGCGCTGGTTGTTGTGATCGCTCCACAAGCACGAATATATCCTGACTGAAATCGAGAGATTCCCTGACATGTTTCACAATCTCTTTTCCGGAAATATAATAAGCCGCTATATCGCGGTCCATCCGCCGTCAGCGGCAATTATCTGACCTGTGATATACTTCGCTCCATCCGATACGAGGAAGAGACACAGCGGGGCTATGTCGTCAGGATTGCCCATACGTTTCATGGGACAACGGTGATTATAGTTCCTTACGAATTCCTCACGCTGGTGATCCCATATGCCGCCCGGGCATACGCAGTTGACTCGGATACCGTATTTCCCCAAATAGGATGCCATATATGCGTGTGAAATTTATTATTCCACCCTTTATGGCGCAATATTCCACAGGGGATGTGCCTCCGTAGTCCTCATAGATCGTGAAATCATTGCCTACGATACCGTAAATGGAACCGAAATTGACTATAGAGCCGTAGCCCTGACGCTCCATCACGAGCGACACCTGACGATCGATGTAGAACACAGAGTTCAGCTGCAATCTCACATTCTCCTCCCAGTGCTCAAACGGCGTATCCTCAAACCGGTATCTCCCCCAATCCTTGGTGTGTGGATATGCAGCATTGATGAGTCCGTCGATACGTCCGTAATTATTGACTGTAAACTCTATCAGACCGTCAATAGACTCATTCGATCCCATGTCAAGTCCATAAGTGCCTTTATCGCATCTGTCTCACAGTCTCACAGAGATATCGGCATCCACCACTCTTGCTCCGTGGTCATTCAATTCCCTGACTATCTCGCGCCTATCAGGCCGCGTCCGCCTGTAACTATGATTACTTTATCTTTCAGATTCATCGTCCAAACATATTTTAAGCACACTGAGAGCATCACCCACAGTGTTAAAGGATTCTTTCTTATTGTTTCTTACAAGATCTGCAAAATATCTTAACTGCGCCTCGTACGTATCAAGTATTGAATCATCCGACCGGAACAACACTTGACCGTCGGATGTCCGGACGACCATATTCCGGGCGAGATCACATAACCATGTCTCGTCCTCCCATACAATCTCCAAAGTCCGTTTATAGTCACGCCGATAGTAATTCAACACCACACTCGCACAGAAGTTGCCGTAGTCCATTGTATAGTTGGCATAGTCCACGGCTCTAATGCCAAGAGAGGAACCGTTCCTAAGGACCTTGACGACGCTTTCCGGTATGCCAAATATCCAGTAAAGGTAATCAATCTCATGAATAAGATCAATATTGACACCTCCACCCATCTCCGGGACAGATGAATACACCTTCCGGAAATCGGCATCCTTACGCCATTCTGGCAGATAGGACCCGCAATATACGTTCACCTCATTGACTGCCACTCCACGTGTCTCTACGGCGTTCTTGATGAAACGGATGGAATCAAGAAAACGAAGATTGCACGCAACATAGGTCAATACACCTGACGACATGAGCTCTCGCACAACAGATTCGCATTCAAGCGTATGATGCACAGGCTTCTCTATAAAAAGAGGACAATCCAATTCTCGTGCAGCCATAAGCGACCTTAGATGCTCGGAAGTAGGAGTGGATATGATTGCGAAATCTATCTTTGTCCCCTTTATCGCAGAGATGTCATATATATCACGCACACCATCACAGGATGGTGCTCCAATGGATGAGCGCAGAGCCAGGATCTCTGCTTCCGGATCAATATTCCTCAGGGCTGCGATGTGCTTACGTGCAATTGAGCCTAAGCCTATTACGAGCACCCTCATCGTCACAACTCTATTTTACCTGTCTCTATAAGATAGGCGAGGTAATCATAATCGGACGGTTCGTCAAGATCGAAACACACATGGTCCATAACATAAAACAATGACTTATCAGTCACGGCTCTGGGATGCTCACACATCAGTGCCTCGGGACGGTATACATAGATCGACGCGTTCATATCATATACCTTCGGAGCACTTTGGCGCGTGGTGTATTTTCCTCCAAGCACCACTTGGCAATATCCATTCCCATCTTCCTGGACCTGATTGAAATAAGGATTGCGGGCACATGGATTAACCGAAAATATCGTCTTGGCTTCAGGATTGGCAATAATAAGCCTGAGACAGGCCTCAACATCTTCGACCGTACGGATGGGTGACGTCACATCAAGATCTATCACATAGTCGTAATTCCTGCCATAGTGTTCCTGAGCATAGCATAGCACATCACGGATGGCATCAGGCTTACCACAGGTGTCATTCGCAAGATAGTCAGGACGTACATAATCGGTAGAAAGTCCATACTCCCGCGCCACACTCTTGATAGCTTCAGAGTCGGTGGAAAGCACTGTGTCCACACCATTATTCCCATCCGAGTCCTTTTGCGAGGCAAAACGATCGGAAAAACGCCTTGCCGTCTCAACAGAATATGCCAGCAACGGTTTTCCTCCAACCGGTTTTATATTCTTACCGGGAATCCCTTTCGACCCCCTCGCGCACATATGGTAATCAGAATATTCATAATTCATCTATATTTTCTGTAGGAATGCCCAAAAGGCTCATCCCATACAGCTTGCAGGAAACAAAGTTATACACATTCCGGCGATTATGCAAATGTTGGAAATGCAAAACTCAATAACACACATGTACGTTATTATTAGAAACAACCGTTTCAACCATGCCAACCGACACCCCTAACAACACCTGCGACAACACATATGCCGAGCCGCAATGGCAGCTTGGATCTTTGCCTCCGTCTGTATCGCTGTATGTACTTGCGGCACTCGTAGGACTTATCACTGGTGGATGCGCATTTCTGCTTAAATCCATCATCAGATGGCTGTCTATACTGGTTGTCAACCATTTCAGCATTGTCGGTGTCAACTGGGCACTTCTCATTGTGCCACTCGCAGGAATCGTACTCACAGTGGCACTCCAACGCTACGGTTTCAGACGTAATATCGAGCATGGTCTCGATAAGATCGATGCAATGGTGAAACAGAAAATCTGTGATATCCCGGCCACATATACCTATGGTCCGATAATGGCATCCACACTGACCCTTGGATTCGGAGGGTCAGCAGGAGCCGAAGGTCCTATAGCCTCCACCGGAGCAGCACTCGCGAGCCAACTTGGGCGATGGGTGGGACTACCGCCTCGACTGATGATGATAATCATAGGATGCGGCGCAGGAGCAGGAATCGCTGGCATATTCAAGGCACCGATAGGAGGGATGATGTTCACGCTCGAAGTCATGGGGATGTCAATGTCCACTGTATCGATGATAGCTCTGACCATAGCATGTGTCATAGGCGGTATGACAAGCTATGGCCTCACAGGATTCACTCTCGACGTCCCATTGACTCATCCTCAGTACTTCGACCCTCACATGAGCGGATGGATCATTGTGCTGGGTGTGCTCTGCGGCGTATACTCGATATTCTATTACCGGATGGCAGGATGGACCGGCACACTACTTGAAAAGTTACGCTCGCCATGGGTAAGAGCCCTGGTATCCGGCGGCATCCTTTCGGTGCTTGTATTTATGTTCCCATCACTCTATGGCGAGGGATATTCCACAATGGCTAATCTTATCGACGGAGACCTGCACACAATGACCGAATTCTCATTCTGGCACAAGCAAGGAATGCCCACTGTTGAGACTGTGATGATAGTGTGTGGTGCGGTTGCAGCTGTGAAGGGTGTAGCATGTGCAGCCACTAACAGCGGAGGCGGTGTGGCAGGAGACTTTGCCCCACCCTTTTTGCAGGGTGTATGGCAGGATTCTTTTTCGGTGGACTGCTCAACCATCTTTTCGGGCTTCAACTGCCTCTCGGCAACTGCGCACTTATAGCAATGGCGGGCACTATGGCGGGAATAATCCAGGCTCCGCTCATGTCAATGTTCATTGTAGTGGAGATGACCGGATATTATGGAATGATGTTTCCTGTGGTCATATGCTCCGTGGTATCATATGCCACAGTATGGTGCCTGTCAATCCGGAATAAAAGATAAGGCACAGATAATAAATATATCGGGACAGACCGCCACTGACCCGGTCTGTCCCGATTGATTATTGCTGAGACTGCTGAACGTTAAGAGAGATTTTTCAGCAAGATTGTACGAAAAAATCTAACCTTTAATTATATCTGATATATGATTAGGTTTGTACTAATCCTGTGTCCAGCGTTAAGTATTCTATTCATCAGCCTGGCTCTTCTCGGCGTACTCCTTGAGAAGCTTGTCCTGAACATCGGAAGGAACAAGTTCATAGGATGCGAACTTCATGGTGAATGCCGAACGCCCGCCTGTGATCGATGACAGAGCTGTAGAGTAACTGCCCATTTCCTTGAGAGGAACTTTAGCAATAATCTTCTCAAAACCGTTATCACTTTCCATGCCCATGATTATGGCTCGACGTCCCTGAAGATCGCTCATCACATCGCCCATCACATCACCCGGCACCATAACCTCCACATCATAGATAGGTTCAAGTACCTTAGGATTGGCATTGCGGAATGCTTCGGAGAAAGCGTTGCGGCCTGCCAGACGGAAAGAGATCTCATTTGAGTCAACAGGATGCATCTTGCCGTCGTAGATACATACTCTTACATCACGGCATAGCTACCTGTCAGCGGACCCTGTTCCATACGGTCCATAAGCCCCTTGACTATGGCAGGAATAAACCGGGCATCAATGGCACCACCAACAATACAGTTGTGGACCACAAGTTTGCCACCCCATGACAGAGGTATCTCCTGAGTGTCACGTACACTCATCTTGAATTCCTGACTGCCGAACTTATATGTGTCAGGAGCAGGCATTCCCTCTGTATAAGGCTCAATGATGAGATGTACTTCACCAAACTGACCTGCACCACCGCTCTGCTTCTTGTGACGATAGTCGGCACGTGCTGCCTTGGTGATGGTCTCACGATAAGGTATGCGCGGCTCCTCAAACATGATCGGGAGCTTATCGTTGTTCTCCACACGCCACTTGAGAGTGCGCAGATGGAACTCGCCCTGACCTGAAAGAATAGTCTGTTTCAGTTCCTTACTCTGCTCGACAACCCATGTGGGATCCTCTTCATGCATACGGGTAAGAATAGTCATCAGTTTCTCGGCATCACTTTCAGTGACAGGACGGATAGCCCGGCGATACTTAGGTTCGGGATAACGGATGAAATCGAAACGATAATCGCAATCCTTGGCATCAAGAGTGTTGCCGGTGCGCACATCCTTAAGCTTGACCGTAGCTCCGATGTCGCCGGCACAGAGCTTATCCACCTGAGACTTAATGCCTCCGCACACACAATAGAGCTGCGCGATACGTTCTTTCGAGCCTCGTGTCACGTTGTCAAGATCGACACCTGGAGTAAGCGTACCCGACATCACCTTGAAATAGCTGACCTCACCGATATGAGGCTCCACAGTCGTCTTGAAGAAATATAATGAAAGAGGTGCATTGCTGTCAGGCTTGACCTCGACATTGTCTGTAGTTACCGGAGCAGGCATATCATTGACAAAAGGCACCACATTGCCAAGGAATTCCATCATACGCCTCACACCCATGTCCTTAGCTGCACTTACGCAGAACACAGGGTAGATCGAACGGTCCACAAGACCTTTACGGATGCCTGCACGCATCTCATCCTCGGTAAGATGTCCCTCTTCAAAGAACTTATCCATCAGGGTCTCGTCATTCTCGGCAGCAGCCTCGACAAGAGCCTGATGAAGTTCACGGGCATGCTCCATCTGATCGGCAGGGATCTCCTCTATAGTGGGGACACCGCCGTCAGGACCCCAGGAGTATTTTTTCATAAGCAGAACGTCGATCATAGCATTGAAGCCGGCTCCGCACTGAATCGGATACTGCACAGTCACGACCTTATTGCCGAAATGCTCACGCATCTCTTCGATCACGTTTTCATAATCCGCTTTCTCACCATCAAGCTGATTGAGAGCGAATATCACAGGTTTCTTGAGTTTCTGAGTTGTGCGGAATATATTCTGTGTGCCCACCTCCACACCATATTGGGCATTAATGAGAATGACACCGGTGTCTGTGACGTTAAGAGCTGTGATGGCGTTACCCACGAAGTCATCGGCTCCAGGGCAGTCAATCACATTGAGTTTCTTGCCGAGAAATTCAGCATAGAACACAGTAGAGAATACCGAATAGCCATATTCCTTCTCAACCGGGAAAGAATCGGATACGGTGTTGCCCGCTTCAACGGTGCCACGACGTTTTATCACTCCACACTCGTAAAGCATAGCTTCAGCGAGCGTGGTTTTACCCGAGCCCTTGCTTCCGAGAAGGGCAATGTTTTTAATCTCGTTGGTTTGATAGACTTTCATATTCTCCTGAGATGTCGTTGTGGTAAATAATAATTAAAGAATATGCTTTAAGCAAATAATTAAAGCGTCCGCAAATTAGTGATATTTTTCTACAATCTATCACTTTTGCCATGTGTTTTAAAACATAATTGCACAAAACAACAAGAATTCGTCCCGAATTTGGTTAGTTCATTCAGTTTTGTTAAATTTGAGGGTTATTTACCAATCTTCATTTCACAACAATGGCAAAACGTTACGTAGTGGGCATAGATATAGGCGGCACCCACACCGTATTCGGCATCGTGGATACAGACGGACACATCGTAGCCTGCGACAAGATAATGACAGGCGAATATCCTGAATTGTCCGACTATATCTCATCACTCGCCAAAGCTGTCACTGAACAGATTTCAGCCAACGGCCTGGAAGGACAGATCGAAGGCATAGGCATCGGAGCACCGGCAGTAAATCACAATACTGGAGTGATCGAGGGAGCTGTAGATCTTCCATGGCCATCACCCATCCCGCTCAAAGAGATGATGGAAAGTGCCACCGGACTCCCTGTATCAGCCACCAACGACGCTAACGCGGCAGCTATAGGCGAACAGATATACGGTGCAGGAAGAGGTCTGTCAGACTTCATAATCCTTACTCTCGGAACCGGAATCGGGAGCGGCATTGTCAGTGACGGACATCTCGTGCACGGACACCGCGGACTCGCTGGAGAACTTGGTCACACCATCATACGTCCCGGAGGACGCCAATGCAGCTGCGGGCGCAAAGGATGCCTTGAGACTTATGCATCCGCCAGAGGGATAGTGCATACTGCCATCGAAATGATCGCAGAATTCCCCGACATGAAATCCGTACTGAGTGAAATCCCTCCAAAGGACCTATGCTCGGCAGATATAGGCAATGCGGCCGCCAACGGTGATCAGCTTGCCATACGTGTGCTCAAATATACAGGTGAGATTCTCGGAGAAGCTTGCGCCAATTTCTGTGCCTATTCATCCCCTCAGGCAATAGTGTTCTTCGGAGGTGTAACCAAAGCAGGCGACCATCTGATAAACCCCATACGAGAATCTCTCGCAAAGCATATACTTTACATATATAAAGACCAGGTTGAGATCACCACATCACAGCTTCCACACAATGATGCGGCAGTGCTCGGTGCAGCAGCGGCAGCATGGTGAAGACCGCACACCTAACACCACAACAGTGCCTTAATCCGAGACAATAACAAATCTTATCTCTTATATCCAAATTAGTAGTGGTGCGATAAAAATCCAACCACTGTGATTAATATATTAGTATTTAGTCAAATACAAGAGTACATTGATTTTTTGATTTGAATTTGGTTTATTAGTCTTGTTGTTCAGAAGCATCAAGATTATGAATCAAGGAAAGTTCGTGTTCTCCCAAGTCATCGAGTTTATACCGCGCTACTGGTTCGATAAGCTGGTAAAGCAATATAAAGGCGATTGGCATGTAAAGAATCTCACCAGTTACAACCACCTCCTTCATCTGCTCTTTGGTCAATTGACAGGGTGTGATTCACTTAGAGACATTTGTCTATGTTTGGAAGCCCACTCGAAAATCCTATATCACCTCGGTTTTCGCAACACAGTGAACCATACATCATTGTCTCGCGCAAACGAAAGCAGGGATTATCGTATTTTTGAGGGACTTGGGTTTTATCTTATCGGATTGGTTAGACCAATGTATTCAAAGGTTCAACTCTCAGAGATAACCATAGACAACGTAATTTATGCGTTGGACTCCACGACCATATCCACAAGCATAAAACTCGCAGCGTGGGCGTTGGGCAAATACAGCAAGGGGGCAGTTAAAATGCATACTTTGCTTGATTTACGAGGAAGTATACCCACCAACATCCATATCACTGATGGTAAATGGCATGACAGTAACGAACTCGACATGCTCACACCGGAACCATTCGCTTTTTATGTAATGGACAAGGCGTATGTTGACTTCAAGGCACTGTTCAAATTCCATCAGTCGCAGGCATTCTGGGTGTCACGCCCAAAAGAGAACATGAAGTTCACAACCATAGAGCAGTTGGCTATCCCCGATACGACCCCAAGTATCATAGAAGACTCTCGGATTCGTGTCACCGGATACAAGTCCTGCAAGCTCTATCCTGAGGATATGAGATTCGTAAGAGTATATGACATGGACAATGATGCCATTGTTGATTTCATATCCAATAACTTTGAAGTCAGCGCATTGGAAATCACCAATCTTTATCGTCACCGTTGGGATATAGAGGTTTTCTTCAAGTGGATTAAGCAGAACATCGTCGTCAAGAATCTTTGGGGATTCTCCGAAAATGCCGTTAAAGTCCACATTTGGACTGCCATCATAGCCTATCTGACGGTAGCAAGAATAAAAGCCAATTATAACAGCTGCTATTCTATTACCGAGGTGGCGACCTTGATCAGAATCTCTGCCTTGGAGCGTGTCGACCTGCGATGGCTTATGACCAAACAAGACCCATCAACCAATTCAGACCAAAATGTCAAAGAACTCTCTTTATTTGATGATTTTTAAACTAACGCGATTTTTATCGCACCAGTAGTATATCCAAATGAAAAAAATTTTATTCTCAGCTCTTGCCGCATTGGCATTATCAGCCACTACGGCATATGCCGCCGACAAATACATACCGTCCGAAGAGGTAAAGCGTTCTCAAAAAGAATTTTCGGCCGACCGCTTCGGCATATTCATCCACTGGGGCATATACAGCATGTTCGGTCAAGGGGAATGGTATCTCAACTACGGCGTAAAGGCCGACGAATACGCCAAAGCCGCCAAAGGGTTCTACCCTATTGACTTCAATGCCGAAGAATGGGCCCGCGCCATCAAAGGTTCGGGAGCAAAATATATCTGCTTCACATCACGGCACCACGACGGATTCTCCATGTGGGACACAAAGCAAAGCGACTATAATATAGTAAAGTCCACCCCTTTCAAACGTGATATCGTAAAGGAGCTGTCAGAGGCTTGCCAGAAAGAGGACCTCAAACTTCATCTCTACTACTCTCACATCGACTGGACTCGCCCCGACTATCCGCGTGGGCGCACCGGGCTCAGCACCGGACGCGACTCAACTTACTCCGACTGGGACAATTACTACAAGTTCATGAATGCCCAGCTCACAGAGCTTCTTACAAATTACGGACCTATACGTGCCATATGGTTTGACGGAGTATGGGACCACGATCAGGACACAGTGCCTTTCGACTGGCAACTCGGACCTCAGTACGAGATGATACATCGCCTGCAACCGGCATGCCTTGTAGGAAACAACCATCATATCACCCCATTCGAAGGTGAAGATATACAGATATTCGAGAGAGATGCTCCAGGAGAGAATACAGCAGGTCTGTCCGGACAGGAAATAAGCCGGCTTCCGCTTGAGACATGCCAGACCATGAACGGCATGTGGGGCTACAAAGTAATCGACACAAATTATAAAAGCACTACCGAACTGATCCGTTTCCTTGTAAAGACAGCCGGACTCGGAGCCAATCTGCTACTCAATATCGGTCCGCAGCCTAACGGCGAACTTCCAGCAACAGCTCTTGATCGACTTAAGGATATGGGAGAATGGCTGAGTGTCAACGGCGAAACCATCTATGGGACTGAAGGCAGCCCATTTGCCGAACAGTCGTGGGGCACCGCTACCCGCAACGGCGACAGGCTCTTCCTTCATGTCATAAAGCCAGGCACCACCGAGATCATTATTCCGTCTGACCTGAAAGTAAAAAAAGCGGAGACCTTCGCATCCCGCACTCCTGTGGAGACAAAAAAATCCAAAGACGGTACCATCCTCCGAATGGACGCCACTCCCGATGTGCCTGACCATATCATAGAAGTGACTATAAAAAAGTGATATAACAACCGGGTAACACATTTACATAAACGGTAAAATGAAACAAATCACTCTTGAAATCTGCGCCGGAGATATCGACAGCGTAAAAGCAGCCGTTGCCGGAGGAGCCGATCGCGTAGAACTATGCAGCGCACTCGGTGAAGGTGGCGTCACTCCGTCATTAGGATTCATAGCCGCCGCAAAAAATATACGAGGCATCAGGGTGCACGTGCTCATACGTCCGCGAGGAGGCGATTTCATATATACCCCCGATGAGGTGGAATGCATGCGCTCCGACATCGCCATGTGCCGGAGTCTCGGAGTTGACGGTGTGGTAATAGGGGCACTCACTCCAGGAGGTGATATTGACATGGAGACCTGTAAAAGACTTGTGGATGAAGCCGACAACATGAGCATCACTTTCCATCGTGCATTCGATATGGCAGAAGACCCCGACGAGGCTCTCGAAGATATCATCTCACTCGGATGCGACCGCCTGCTCACTTCGGGAATGGCACCTACTGCTCTTGACGGCATCCCTACCCTCATGCATCTGCGTGAGCGTGCAGAAGGCCGCATAAGGATTATGGCAGGAGCCGGAGTGTCACCAGCAACAGCCCCAGCCATACTTAAGGCGGCAGCAGCGGACGATCTGCATGCATCAGCACGAACCAAAGTCACCTCCCCGGTAAAATTCCGTCGTGAAAGCGTGAAGATGGGCACACCTGATGCCGACGAGTTCTCACGTCTCACCACATCCGCCACAATAGTGCGCAACCTTAAAGACATAATCACCGAATATAATACCATACACTGATGCGACACATATGCCGTATATTCTCATCCGCTATGCTACTGTTCGCCACAACAGCATCCATGTTTGCAGTAGACAGGATAGAGACACCATTATCAAGAAACGATTTCGAGAAGCGTTACAAATCATCCATGCCTTCTCAGCTAAAGGCCCTGCTGGAGAGCGATACAGTCACAGCCCTCGAAAAAGAGGGACTGCGCTTTATGTATGCCTATATGACACTACCTGACATAATGGAC
Organism: Duncaniella freteri; assembly: GCF_004766125.1. Classification (NCBI taxonomy): domain Bacteria; kingdom Pseudomonadati; phylum Bacteroidota; class Bacteroidia; order Bacteroidales; family Muribaculaceae; genus Duncaniella; species Duncaniella freteri. The sequence goes on along the minus strand of NZ_SJSA01000003.1, from coordinate 82,630 downwards.
CGGACTCCGCAATATTACCTCCAAAACATCCGAGGAGCCATACGAGCATCCGAGGAGATGCCGTGGGGCAAGGATGTCCCCGACCGTGAGTTCCGGCATTTTGTGCTTTCCCCACGTGTTAACAACGAGAATCTTGACGACTCACGCGACTATCTCTATGCCGAACTTAAAGATCGCATAAAGGGAATGTCAATGGAAGACGCCATATTGGAGGTGAATCACTGGTGTCACGAAAAAGCGACTTATAGACCTTCAGACGGACGCACCAACTCGCCAAGCGCGACAATACGCTCCGCCTTGGGCCGATGCGGAGAGGAAAGCACATTCGGAGTCGCAGCGTTACGCTCAGTCGGCATTCCTGCTCGTCAGATATATACTCCGCGATGGGCACACACTGACGACAATCACGCCTGGGTAGAGGCATGGGCTAATGGGAAATGGTACTTTCTGGGAGCCTGCGAGCCTGAGCCAGTACTTAATCTTGCCTGGTTCAATGCACCCGCATCACGCGGCATGATGATGAATACCAGAGTCATAGGGCGTTATGACGGTCCTGAAGAAGTGTTGCTCACAAACGCTGCTTATACCGACATAAACGTAACAAGCAATTACGCCCCGACAAGCACCATCAATGTTACTGTGAAGGACAAGAACGGTTCACCGGTACCCGGAGCAAAAGTACGTTTCTGTATCTACAATTATGCCGAATTCTTCCCTGTGTGCACAAAGGAGGCTGACGCCAATGGCAAAGCATCAATAGTTGCCGGCAAAGGGGATATGATCATATGGGCATATGACGGAGACCGTTTCGGAATATCCAAAGCTTCGGCATCAGCTCCCGCTACTGTCACCCTTGAGTACTCTCCGGAAAGTGTGGCCGAATTTGATTTTGACATCGTGCCTCCTCCGGTAAGAGCATCCATGCCTCCGGTCACAAAGGAACAAACTGCCATGAATGACATGCGCAAGGCTCAGGAGGACTCAATACGTATCGCATATATGAATACGTTCTATACCCCGGAACAGTCAGAAGTTCTTGCCAAAAAACTTGGTCTTGACTCCGAAAAGGTGAAAGATATAATGACCGATGCAAGAGGCAACTGGCGCGTGATAGAATCGTTCCTGAACGAAGTCCCGGAAACGGACCGCAATAAGGCGATCGACCTTCTTAGCGTCATAGCGGTAAAAGACCTCAATGACATAAATGCAGAGACATTGCGCGATCATGTTGCGACTCCTGACGTGAACAGCTGGCATTTCAAACAGAGCATACTTAACCCACGTGTATGGCTGGAGCAGCTCACTCCATATAAACATGTTTTCCGCAATGCATTCTCAGAAACTGAACGCAACAGCTTCCGTGCCAACCCGGATAAATGGAGCAAATGGGTATCAGACAATATAACCATTGACACTTCATGGAATCCTCTCGGATTCAGCATGCATCCTGAAGGAGTACTGAAAGGGAGAAAAGCTGACACCCACTCCGCGGCAATATTCTTTGTAAGCGGAGCTCGCAGTTTCGGCATTCCGGCGAGACTCGATCCTGTGACTTGCAAAACACAATACGCCGACAATTCAGGGAAATGGATTGATGTAGACCTTTTCGGAAAAGTTGTCACGCCAAATAATCCTAAGGGCAGAATCAATATCAGCTATACCCACGACGGAGGGCTTGAGCCGAAATACTATCCACAATTCACCATCGCAAAGATCTCTGACGGCATCCCGTCGACACTTGAATTGGGAGAACTTCTTCCTGTGTCACAAATAGCTTCCGAGCCCATCGAAGTGGATGCCGGACAATATATGATGGTGACAGGAAGGCGCATGGCTGACGGAAGCGTGCTCGCCAAGATACGTATCTTTACAGTCCAGGAATCCGCCATAGCAAACGTCCCTCTTACTGTGCGTCATGCGACAAACGGAGTAGAAGTAATAGGCAACTTTGACGCTGAAACACGCTATAAAGATCCGTCGGGCGAACTTCGCAGCATACTTTCCACCACAGGACGCGGGTATTATGTACTCGGACTGATAGCTCCAAGCCACGAGCCATCGGCTCACGCCCTCAATGACATATCGGCAATAAAAGATGAATTTGAGAAATGGGGGAAAAGCATTGTACTGCTTCTGCCTGAAGAGAGTGCCAGCCGTTTTGATTCCTCACTCTACAAGTCACTGCCATCAACAATCAAATGGGGCTCAGATCCGGATGGTAAGATAGCGAAAGCTCTGAAAGATGGGCTTAATCTGACTACTTCAGATCTGCCGATATTTATTATCGCCGATACTTTCAATCGTGTCGTGGCTGTACAACAGGGATATACCATCGGACTTGGAGAAACACTACTCAACACTATTCTTCAACTCTCCGAATAACTCACTTATCAGAAACCAATTTATTAACTATTTAACCACATAATTACAACACCTGACATGTCATACAAATACAGAAAATCAAGCCGCAGGAAATCATCTCGTAAATCACTCTCTTCCCTCATTCTGACCTTTGTATTACTCGGTTGTTTCTGGGTAGCCAATACTCTCACTTGCTGCAACAATCCGGAACCGGAAATGCAGCAAGTACCTGGAGAGTATGGCAACCTTATGAAAGTCGTCACCAATCCGGACGTACCCTCTCAGCTAAAGAGCTACACAGGAATGGATGTTTCGTTCAATGCCGACTGTCATATCCCCAACTGGGTGTCATGGGAACTTACTGAGGAAAAGACCAATGGGACGGTGCCACGCGGAGATGAATTTTTTGTAGATCCCGAAATCAAAGGTTGCGCTTACGACTATGACTACCGTGGATCGGGATATGACCGTGGTCACATGGCTCCGGCAGGTGACATGAAATGGAGCCAGAAAGCAATGGACGAATGCTTTTCATTCGCCAACATGTGCCCGCAGTTACATTCTCTCAACAACGGTTCCTGGAAATCACTTGAGGAGAAATGCCGTACATGGGCTCAAATAGATGGAAAAATCTATATTGTATGCGGTCCTATTATGGATGAGACCCCATTGGAATATATAGGAGACTCCAAAGTATGGGTGCCGCGCAGGTTCTTCAAAGTAATCATAGCCCCCTACTCTACTCCGGCACGCGGCATAGGTTTCATAATGCCGAACGGCACTGTGGTCGGAGGAATGCAGAACTGTGCTGTATCCATTGACGAGGTAGAGAAACTTACCGGTCATGATTTCTTCTCAACGCTCCCCGACGATGTTGAGGAACAGATTGAGAGCCAATGTAATTTTCACCAATGGAGCACTCTTAAAAAGTAATGATGGACCTCTACCTTGCTGAAGATACCATCTGTGCGATATCCACGCCTGGAGGCACGGGAGGTATAGCCGTGATTCGCGTGAGCGGACCGGAAGCGGTCAGTATAGTTGACTCTTTGTGGAAGGGAGCACCGCTCTCCTCCGCAAAGAGCCATACAGCACATCTTGGAGAAATAATCGACAAAGAAAGATCCGACGAACCTCTTGACCAATGTGTGGCCACCGTATTTCGCAGGCCCAATTCATATACAGGAGAGGACATCGTTGAAATTTCTGTACACGGCTCACGATGGATACAGCGTGAGACAATCGCACTTCTCATACGTTCAGGATGCAGAATGGCACAACCAGGAGAATACACCCGACGTGCTGTGATGAATGGACGCATGGACCTGTCGCAAGCCGAAGGTGTGGCTGATGTCATAGCCTCGTCGTCACGTGCCGCTCATCGTATAGCCATGAGCCAGATGAAAGGAAGCATCTCGAAAAAACTCTCCACACTACGTGAGCAATTGATACAGCTATCTGCTCTTCTCGAACTTGAACTTGACTTTTCGGAGGAGGACGTAGAGTTTGCCGACCGTAACCGATTGCTCCAGATAGCTACCGATATCCATAATGAACTCCAACGCCTACACAACTCATTCCAAGGAGGCAATGCCATAAAGGAAGGAATCCCTGTAGCAATAATCGGAGCGACAAATGCCGGAAAATCATCACTACTCAACACTCTCCTTGATGATGAACGAGCAATAGTAAGCGACATACATGGCACTACACGCGACACAATCGAAGAGACTCTTGAAATCGGTGATTACCTTTTCCGTTTCATCGATACCGCAGGACTACGCGACACATCCGACCCTATTGAACAGATAGGCATCAGCCGTTCACGTAAAGCCATCAGCAGATCTGTCATAGCGCTCCTTATCATCGATGCAACGACCGTTCCGGATGACAGCCTTGATATGACCGCTCTTAGAAACCACCTTCCGGAGGAATTATTGTCCGACACAGGAATATCACCAAGCATAATAGTTGTACTAAATAAGGTCGACCTGCTTGACTCATCATCCAAAACGAAACAAGCAATCAATACAGACAAGATATCCATTGAAAATGTGATACCCATATCCGCAAAACATGGCACAGGGATATCCGACCTGAAACATGAGCTGACAAAGATTGCAAAAAATAAAGACACCACCGATCAAAACGACATCATAATCACCAATCTGCGCCAGGCTGAAGCTCTTGGTCAAGCCATTGAATCAATCCGACCTCTAATAAATGGGCTCAACAACGGACTTGAAAGCTTCCTCATAGCCGAACATCTACGCGAAACCATTTCCCACCTCTCCACAATAACAGGCACAATCCCCTCCACCGAAATCCTCAACACCATCTTCTCCCAATTCTGCATCGGAAAGTAGTGTGTGAAATTCAATGCAAATAAAAATGACACGCCGACAACATACGCGCAACATATAGACACCATAAAATATATAAGGTGTAGTGCGTTTTAAGAAAAATGAAAATAGTGGCTTTGTTATGGTGTGCGTATGGTAGGAATATGTTACCTTTGTGTTGTTATTTTGTTACTCCAAGAATCGGAGTCACAAAAGTAACAAATAACGACAACGCAAAATGACTGATACAAACAAATCTCCCATTAGGCTGCGGAAGCGCAAATTGCTCAACGGCAACATAAGCCTCTACCTCGACATTTACCATAAGGACGGTAAGCGTGACTATGAGTTTTTGAAACTCTATCTCATCCCGGAGAAGACACGCGCAGACAAAGAGAAGAATAAACAGACTATGCAGCTTGCACAGTCGATTCTCGGCAAACGGCTTGTCGAGATGCAGAATGGCGACTACGGATTCAAATCACAGTTTGCCGAAGATACTCTATTCTTCGACTACTACCGCGCAATAACAGAAAAACGACTCGGAAAAGAGAGTCGTGGAAATTGGGGCAACTGGCTCTCGTGCCTGAAGCATCTCGAAAAGTACGAGCGTAACAAGCGCATCACATTTGCAGAGATTACGCCACGTTGGGTTGAGGGATTCAGAACATTCCTTGACAAGAAAGCTGAAGCGTTCGGAAATGACAAACGAGAGAGAGCGGAACGCCGTCCATTGTCGCAGAACTCGAAGCAGAGCTATTTCAACAAGCTCCGGGCGTGTCTTAACCAAGCCTACGAGGACAGAATAATACAACACAATCCAATGCGCGGCATTGACGGCTTCAGCGGCGAGGAAGGGACACGAATGTATCTGACGCTTGAAGAAATCCGAAAGCTCGTTGATACGCAATGCGACTACCCGGAAATCAAACGCGCCTTTCTCTTTTCGTGTCTTACCGGTTTACGCCGTAGTGACATTGTAAAGCTCACATGGAGCGAAGTGCAGAAGCAAGGCGACTTTACACGCATCATTTTCCGGCAAAAGAAAACCGGCGGTCAAGAATATCTCGACATCACGCCTCAAGCTGCCGACCTACTCGGAGAGCATGGAAAACCGGGCGAATACGTCTTTGGCGACATTCATTCGCCGAGTTGCACCAACTACGCGATAAAGATGTGGGTACTACGAGCCGGCATCAACAAAGACATCACGTTTCATTGCGGCCGCCACACATTCGCAGTCCTCATGCTTGACATCGGCACCGACATCTACACAGTCAGCAAGCTACTCGGACACCGGGAGCTATCGACTACGCAGATATATGCGAAAGTCCTTGACAAGAACAAACAAGCCGCCGTATCGAGAATCCCGGATATATTCAACAAAGACAAAGCGGATTGAGTTGTCAAGTATAATTTGACAACTCGAACTTAATTTCCCCGGATTCGGGGGAATTAAACTTATATGTCATTAGCACTCAATGTCTAAGAGCGACAAAACCATTTCGGCATCAACAACGAAATGGTTTTGTCATGTCGGTGCGGTTAACGCAATGACAGCTACTCGGCGAACATCGAGCCTACGCCGGTCATAAGCCAACGAGCCGACACGCCACAGTCTTTTATCAACGGAACGAGCCAGCCGACTTCAAAGAACCCCCTATTTCTATCCTTACGTTGGGTGTAGAAGTGGGGAGGCTCGATTCCAGCTTTTTCAAAATACTCTTTGAGCGTTTTGAATAGGTCATTTTGCATACAAGCGTCAAGAGCGACAAAGAACCTATCCATTATCGCAAGTGTGTCATTGCTGTAAACTCGGCGGCGGCTCATTTCTCAACTTTTTTAATTGTCATTTCTTCGAGGATATAAGTGCCGAAATCAAACGAGGCACCGATTCTATCAGTAACAGAAAACACGTCCTTTGCATCCCACGCATGAAGAATGCCACTTATGCTATATCGAGCGTTTCCGTCTAACTTCGCAGCCATTTCAGAATCCACCTTACCAAGAACACGTATATGGATGTTTGTCATAAGATGTTTTGGATTGCCATTTGGGTTGTCAATATCTGACATACAACCGTCAGATACGAATAATGCAGAATAGCGTCCGTCATTCTGATTCTCAATGAGCCGAATAAACTTAAATTTGACTCCGCTCAAATCTGATGCGAGCTGTCCTATCGGTCGTTGATGATTAGCGATGGAGTCTAAAATTGCAGATTCTGCAATTTCGTTGCTTCGATAGTTCGGGTACATTCCCACAAGACCATCGACATAGTTCACGACCTCCGACTTTTCGAGATTGTTTGAGCAAGCGCAAAGAAAAAGCATTGCGCAAATACCGATATTTCTCATTCCTCCATAATTTTAGATTGAAGCCACTTCGCCGTATCGTAGAGATATTCAAGGTCATCTGTCGGCTCGTTACGGGAGTTACAGTTCACGAGTTGGCGACCAATTTCAAAGAGTAATACGTCCGCTTTGTCATCGAGCGGAAAGTCACCAACGATATAAGACTTCATCAAGTCTATCAAGAAGTAAGGTAATCGGTTAGACTCTTCCATTCTTTGATTGTTTTTCAAGTTTGACCTTTGTCTTTTCGAGCCGAGCAACGTATTTGTCACGTTCCGGCTCATTCATGCTATGATTAAGCAACGCCTCTATGTAGTCTATTTCTTCCGTGTATCGCTTAACCTTATCGAGTAACACGATGATTCGGGTATAAGAATATCCGAATGCGTGAAACATATCGTTTTCCGCGTTTTCTCCGAGTCGGATTGATTCGGCATATTCGATAATAGCCTCATCAATATCTCCGTTTCCCTCATGCTCCATACCTGCGACACGATGCGTTGATATGTTGTTGTACTCGGCATCGCGCCTTTCTTGATTCAGCTTGTTGGATTCGATAGTGTCTACTATATTATCCGGCACCTCCATCTCAACAGCTCCAGAGAAAAAGCATTCGTTTCTCATCGCCCAAATATCTTCGGGGATATACAGACCATTGCGATATTCTTTGCTTCCATATTTAGCAAAGAAATCTTCTACGTTAACTCTCATACAGTCTTATTTTGCATCATTTCGAGCAAAGCCATGAAGCGGTTGAATTGCTCTTGATTTTGCTTGATTAATGTGTCTATTTGTGATTGGGCCGTGCGAATTTGCTCATCTCTTTGGCTCAACGAAGCTGAATATACTTCAAGCTGCCGTTCTGCAAGTTTGCGTTGAGCTTCAAGCTCCGCCATGAAGTGCTTATCGCCATACGGACACGGAGGATTGTGTATGTCACGTCCGGCATTTTGCCCGCTATTTCTTTTGATTGTTTGGCTGACGGTCATTCCGACTGTGTTTCCACTGCCGGAAATCTCGCCGACATTCGTTGTCGATTCTTTCAGCATCTGCCCCTCGCCGGTAAGTAACCACGCCGCGCTCACATTCAAGTATCGCTCTTGAATTTTAGTTGCAAGTTCTTTTGAGATTCCGCACTTCTCGGCTTTTATGTCGTAGAAAATTTGCGGATTTTTAAGACCAAGCGCAAGAGCTAATGCCCTCGCGCTCATGTTGAGGTGTTTTAGTAATTGCTCAATGCGTTGATAATCTGCCATATAGCGTATTTACGATTATTTAGTTCAAAAATTTTTCTTGAATTATTTGCCTATTCAAGAATTATTCTTTAACTTTGCATCACAATCACGAAAGTGATTGCCACAATCAAAATAAAAATTGTGCAAAGATAAAAACTTAATACTTATTAAGCAATAGCAACCCTCAAAAAACAACGCAATATGACGAAGAAAGAATTTGAAGAACGTACCGGGTACACCATCCCCGAAGACCGATACAAAGAGATAGAAGCAATGTATCTCGAAGCCGGAGAAGGCATCGACAAAGACGCATTCTGCAAAGACTTCAAGCATCACTCTGATAGCGTATTGCTTTACAGATATTATCAGCAGTCAACGAATCTCAAAGAGAAGCTCGACGACCTCCGAGCCGAAAGACTCGAAACCGCACGACTTCTCATTAAGGAAGCTGCCGATATAGATAGCGCAACGCTCCGCAATCAAGCAATCAAGTTGCTCGGTCATAAAACATACCTCCGAGAGAAAATCAAGCTCGGAATCGAGTTTGACGCATACGACTACGAACTTGTAACTGAATTTCTCTGAATACAATACAAATCAAGATATGGTAAAGCAAATCACATTCAAAGACCTCTATCAGAGAGAAAAGGACAAACCTACGCCGGTGCAGTCTTTCATCGAGAGAGTTGCAACCGTGACGGAGAAATCTCCTAACACAGTCCGTCAGTGGGCGACCGGTCAGCAAGTGCCGGACGCTCTGACAAGAAAGCATATCGCCAAGGAATTTGGCGTTGACCCCGAAACATTATTCCCTAATAATTAACAACTATGCGAAGAATCCTAATGGCTTATCTGTGGGCGCAAGTCATAGCGTCTGTGATTATGATACTTTTCGGTGTATCGTATGCAATAAGGTGCTTAATAGAAACTATAAATAGCGATGATAGCCGTCCGGGATTCATCTTTGTGTGGCTCTTCTCGATAATGGCTTATGTCGGCTGGAAACTCTTGTTTAAGGCAAGCGTTGAAGAACTCCGAGCCGAGCGCAACAAAAGAAAGGAGGTCAAGCGATGAGCATAGAACAACGACTTGAACGACTTGAACGCATCATGCTTATTCAGTTCAAAAACGTGCTGAATGTCGATGAGGTTGCAATGATTCTTTCAGTATCAGCCGACCGGGTGCGTCATCTCGTAAGTGCGCGAAAAATTCCTCATTACAAGCAGGGCAACCGCACATTCTTCAAGAAGTCAGAAATCGAGGATTGGCAGTTGTCAGACCGCATCCCGACTAATGATGAAATCAACTGCAAAGCAGCCACCCACATAGCAATCAACAAATTCTAATAATAACGCAAAAATGAAGAAAGAAATCATCATCAAATCTCTTTCGCTCGTGAACTTCAAGGGCATAAGAGAACTCTCGGTCAGCTTTGACGAGAGAGTGACGGACATCTTCGGTCGAAACGGAAGCGGCAAGACTACGTTGTTTGACGCATTCACTTGGCTACTCTTTGGCAAAGACAGCCAGGACCGCAAGAAATTCGACCTAAAGACGCTCGACACTAACGGAGCTATCATTCCACAGCTTCCGCATGAGGTATCGGCTATCATCACCGTAAACGGCGAGGAAATCAAATTGTGCCGCCGATTCACAGAGAAATGGGTTAAACGTGCCGGTCAGACCGAGCGAGTGTTTACCGGCAATGAAGAAGAACGCTTTTACAACGATGTGCCTTGCAGCGCACGTGAGTATGACGCGAAAATCGCCGGCATCTGCAACGAGGATGTATTCAAGTTCATCACGAATCCGGCATACTTCCCTTCACAGTCAGCCGAAGCGCAAAAGGAGATGTTGCTCAAAATGGCAGGGTCAATCTCCGACACCGAGATAGCCGCCGGAAATGCCGATTTTGAAGCTCTCCTCGCGATGATTACCGGCAAGACCATGAACGAGTTTAAGAAAGAGATTGCATCGAAGAAATCACGTTTGAATGCTGAAATAGTCGGCATCCCCGGGCGCATTGATGAAAAGAAACGCGACCTTTCAGAGCCGGAAGATTGGGCAGCGATAGAGTCCGAAATCAAAACTAAGATAGCCGAGCGCGATAAGATAGAATCGCAGATGGCAGACGCTTCAGAAGCTCAACGAGCCGCAGACAACGAGCGCATGAAAATCCAAGAGCAAACCACGGCTCTACGCCGCAAACGCGCTCAAAGAGTGGCAGACATCGAAGACGAAGCTACTGCGGACTATCGCAAAAAGAAGCGTGAGCGCGACAATGTGCAGTTTCAGATTGACAGCCTAACGAATCGCATACGCTCGACCGAAAGCGCAATAAATGCGCGAAAAGAGGAAATCGAGCGACACAATAACGCACGAAAAGTCCTTATCCAAGAATGGCAGTCGCTCCAAGCTGAAAGCATAGCAGTCAATGCCGAGCAAGTTCAGTTCAACGAAAGTGACTTTTGCTGCCCCACCTGCCACCGTCAATTTGATGTTGAAGACATCGAAGCGAAAGAAGCTGAAATCATAGAGAACTTCGAGAAGCAGCGCAAAAAGAAACTCGCAGCTATCGCAGAGCGAATCGCCGCCAATGAGCAAAAAGGAGGGGCAGTAAAGATGCAGAAGCAACGTAGCATTGTCGCGTTGGAGGCTTCCGAAGCGTCTATCAAAGCCGACAAAGCATCAATCGAGCAACTGAAGTCAAGCGATGTTTACCGCGTAGAACTCACGATGCCGGACGTTAAGCCTCTTATATCCGCCGATGCGCAGCTTGCAGAGATAGACAAAAAGATATCGGAGCTTGAAGCGAAGTCCTCAATACCGGCTGCACCGGCTAACAGCATCGAGCTTAAAGAGCAACGCAACGCACTCTCGACAGCGATAGACAGCCTTAAATCGCGGCTCAAAAAGCGTGACGATAACGCCAAAGCCCAAGCGCGTATTGATGAGCTTGAAACGCAGCTCTCAAAGCAAAGCGATGAAATTGCCGAGCTTGAAAGAATCGAGTTTACGATGCTCGAATTTTCAAAGGCTCGTAGCGCAGCCATTGAGCAACGAATCGACGGACTTTTCTCTCTCGTGCGCTTCCGTTGGATAGCTCCCGCAATCAACGGCGCGGAAAAAGAAACGTGCGAAGCCACACTCAACGGCAAGCCGTACAGCACTTGCAGCAATGCAGAGCGTATCATCATCGGACTTGACATAATCAACGCAATCTGCAAGTCGCAGGGCGTATATGCTCCGATATTCGTTGACAACGCCGAATCAGTCAACGACATCATACCGATGCAGTCACAAGTCATTAGCCTCATTGTGTCACGCGATGAGCAGCTTGTAATCGAGAAATCCCCGGCTCAAAAGAGCCTATTCAATAATCATTAATCAACGCAAATCATGGCAGAAAACAACCAAGTCGCGACCACCGGGCAAACCGGACTCGCGAAGCTGAAGTCAATCCTCAGTGCGCCGAGCGTGGTAGAACAGTTCCAAAACGCGCTTGCAGAGAACAAAAACCTATTCATCGCGTCAATCATCGACCTCTACAACGGCGATAAGTCGCTTCAAGAGTGCAACCCTACGGCAATCGTACAAGAGTGCTTGAAAGCCGCCGTACTCGACTTGCCGATAAACCGCGCTCTCGGATTCGCCTATGTCGTAGTCTACAAAAACAAGGTTAAGCGTACTGACCCACAGACCGGGCGCACCATAGAAGTTAAAGAGCCGACACCGACATTCATACCCGGTTACAAGGGCTACATTCAGCTTGCTATGCGCACCGGCAAGTATCGCACAATCAACGCAGATGTGGTGTATGAGGGCGAATTACGCACTGCAAATCGACTCTCCGGCGAAGTGTGCCTTGACGGACAAAAGAAGTCCGACAAAATCATCGGCTACTTTTGCTATTTCGAGTTGCTTAACGGCTACTCCAAGACGCTCTATATGTCGGTTGAAGACATGGCGGCATACGCAAAGCGTTACGCTCCTGGCATCAAGTTCAAAAAAGAAGTCACAGTCGCCGACCTTATCAAGAAAGCCAACAGCGGCATCGTGTCAAATACTGTCGGTTGGGAGGGCAATTTCAACGATATGGCTCTGAAGACAGTCATTCGCCGACTTCTCTCAAAATACGGCTATCTCTCAATCAAGATGCAGTCAGCACTCGGACACGACACCGAAGCCGAGAATCGAGCAATCGCCGCGCGAAATGACACGCTTCAGCTTGCAGATGCACAACCGCTCAATCTCGACGCTTCCGAAGTGCCATACGAGGAAGTCGTGAACGAAGAAACCGGCGAGGTTACAGAGCAGCCAAAAGAAGCTCCGGTGACTGAAGAAGCTCCAAAAGAACCGAACTATTAACCCAAGCAGATACGCGAATGAAACTCTTTTGCATCGGAAGCTCGTCACGCGGCAACGGCTATGTACTGCAATCTTCTAACGGCGGCGCATTACTGATTGAATGCGGTATGCCTTTGGTCGAGGTTAAAAAAGTTCTCGGTTGGAAGTTGAGCAGCATTGCCGGATGCGTAGTGAGCCACCGCCACAAAGACCATTCAAAGTATCTGCCGGAGTATCTGAAATTCGGAATCCATGCTCTTGCTCTCGAAGATGTGTTTGCTTCATTCCCCAAGCTAAACCGCACGTTCTGTAAATCCATCGAGCCGATGCACGGCTACAAAGTGGGCAGCTTCAAAGTCTTTGCGCTCCCGGTAGTCCATGATGTGCCGTGCCTCGGATTCGTCATCGAACATGACGAGATGGGCAAATTGCTATTCGTAACCGACACGATGATGCTTGAATATCGGGTTGCTAACCTCAATCACATAATGATTGAAGCCAATTACTCCGATGAGCTTCTTGAAGACGCTATAAGCAGCGGAAGTACGGTCAGCAGCACACGTGAACGATTACTCGAATCACACATGGAGCTGAAGACAACCGAACAGATACTCCGTACCACCGACCTCACAGCCGTAAATGAAGTGGTATTGCTCCACCTATCGGGCAGGCACAGTAATGCTGAACAATTCCGCGCCTTGATAGCGGAAGCCGTAGGAAAGCCGGTTTATGTGGCAAATCCGGGCATTGAAATCAACGTATCTAAAATCCCATACTGATGAGAAATGTGCCTAATGATGTTGTCGCAACGATATGCCGGAGCTTGCCGCAGATTCTTGACAATCTCGACACTGCGGCGATACGTAAAAGTTTACGACTGACTAATGCAGTTAGATTACTCAAACATGAAGTTTTACCAAAATTAAACAAAATCAACAATGCGAAAAATTGAGCCAACAAACTCAGTAAAGTTTGAGCAGCCGACAATCGAAAAAGTCCGTGCAGCTTACAACAACACAGAGAACCCCGAAATCAAGGCGTTACTCTGCAACTTATACGGCGAATCAGCCATGACAGCAGACAACCGCCCGATAACAGAGCGCGTCAAGACCTTTGAAGACGCTTGCCGTGAACTCGGCAATCACGCTCTCGTCAATCAGTATCGCCGCATTACCGAGGAGCAGAATCCCCCGATGGATGAAACGGCGAAAGACCTCGTAGCGTATCTGAAGCTCCGCATCATCGCCGCCGCTCTCAACGAGGGATGGACTCCCAAATACGTCAAGGGAGAAAACAAGTGGTATCCGTGGTATTGGCTCTATACTCAAAAAGAGATAGACCAGATGGATGATGAGCGCAAAGCCGAATGTGTCCTTTTCGGCGGTGATGCGCTTAACGGCGCGTATGCCGGTTTTGCGTATGCGGACTCGGCTGACGCGCCCTCGGGTACGGATGCGTATATCAGGTCCCGTCTTTGCGTGAAATCTGAAGCTCTTGCAGACTACTTCGGAAAACAGTTCATCAAGATTTGGCAAGACTTCTATTTCGGTTGAGCGAATAGACCATGAACGGTTGGATTAAGATTAGCCGGGAGTTGCCAAAGCATTGGATTTGGCAAGATGCCGAACGCCTCAAATGGTGGCTCGACTTGCTCCTTATGGCTTCTTGGGATGACGGTCAATCGTTATCCGGCGGCTCTCGGCTAATCGAAATCAAACGCGGTCAACTTGTTGCATCAATCTCTTTCCTCTGCCAGCGTTGGCACAAAGGGCATAACACAGTCATTGCCTTTTTGAAGATGCTTCAAGAGGAAAAGATGATAACGAAAGAAACTATTGGCAATACAACTATCATTACAATTTGCAAATATAATATGTATCAAGCAGCGGACAACCTAAAGGACAGCTTAAACGGCAATATAATAAGCGGTTGCAATGGTAGTGCCAATAACAACCCGGACAACATAGCGGACAGCCCAAAGGACAACTTAACGGACAACATAGCGGACACAAGTAAAGAAATAAAGAATAAAAGAAATATTATCTCTAACGAGATATGTCAAAATTCGGAAATTTCTGAATTGGAGTTGGCTTTTGAATCTTTCCGAAAAGCATACCCAGGGAACAAGCGCGGTCACGATGTGGAGTTTCAGAACTTCAAAAAGAAAAATCCGAAGACTTGGCGCGAAATCGTCCCTTTGCTGATGCCGGCTCTCGAAAGAATGACCGCCTACCGCGCTGCCGCGAAAGCAGCCGGAGAGTTTGTTCCCCAAGTAGCAAATCTTTCGACTTGGCTCAATCAGTCAAGATGGACTACCGAATACCCGGAAATCAAGGCTGAATCCAAGCTGCCGGAAGCTCCGGCGCAACCGACATCAAAAATGAACTATTCCGGCGGTTTCGGTGGAATGAATTACTAAGCAGCGCAACATGAACGAAGAACTGACACCCGAAATCATCGCGCAAGTCGAAGCCAAGCGCAAGCGTGAAGCGGCTGAAGTTGCAAGATTGAAAATTGCACCGGTCATCAACAAAGTTATGAACGATGCGAGGAAACAAATCACGCAGTTTGAAGACTTATCGGTTGAATCGACATTTAACGCCCACAGCAATCTCGTTGTGCAAATCGCCAACTCAATCTGCCTTGCCGGACAGCGGCGCAGATTCGTGATTGACGAACACAACGCGAAAGTGCTACGCTTTTTGCTCTACTACTTCAACAACTGCCATCTTGCCGAGCAGATATTCCCGGATGAGGGGCACAAGTTGGAAAAGCATATTTTGCTTATGGGCGAAGTCGGCACCGGCAAAACTCTGATGATGCAGATTTTCTCCGAATATCTGAGATACACCAACAATCCGAATTTCTTTCACAATGTATCGGTAACGCAGATGGTGAATTACTACACGATTCACAACAACATCGACCGCTACACATACAACGAAGAAAATTCAGTCGGATTCCAATGCAAGCCGGTTAATCTGTGCTTGAACGACATCGGCGTTGAAAATCGACCTTTCTACGGAATCGACACCAAAACAATCGTCAATGACTTCCTGCACGCAAGAAATGAGATTTGGACAATGACAGCACCCGACCGCCGGAAATTCGCGCATCTGACAACAAATCTCGATGTTGAAAAACTGAAGAAAGAGTTTGATGATGGGTTTGGTCGATTGGCAGACCGATTCAAGACGTACAACGTACTCTACTTGACCGGCGCAAGCCGAAGATGAAAATAACCGCTCCTAACCGCGATAAAAATGCGAAGATATACAAACTATCATTTTAGAGCAATAAACGCGGTGAGGCGCAAGGAAACAATAAAAAACGATAACTCTAACGCAAATGAGTGAAATGAAGAATCAAGAAACGCGGAAATGCGAGGTTTGCGGCGAAATAAAGCCGGTCGCCGACTTCTCGAAGTCATACCGCAACCGCTGCAAAGCGTGTGTCGCCGCTGAAGCTCGGATGCACCGGGCATCACAAAGCACGGCCGTAGAAAAGACAATGAAGTGGTCAGAGCTTAATCTCTCTGATGCTCTAATCGGTAAGCACGTACTTGTCAAAGGCTATAACCGTAACACCGGCAAATACTTTTACGCAATCGGTTACATAGACAAATACAGCAATCAGTACGCACTTCTCCGAGAAGAAGACAAGGAACGCAACTATATCGAGAACGTGCGCTTATTCAATCGCTCACTCTCGTATTGGTACATAGACATCGAAGAAATCCAATGAGATACGCACTTCGCAATCAAGACAAGATAGCGGCGGCATACAGCCCCGAATATCTCCAGCAGCATCTAATCGACAGCCTTAACAAGTTCTTTGGGTATGTTGAAGAAGCTGAACTTGAAGACTTTTGGATTGTGCGCATTCCAAATGAGCGATACCAGATACTAAGAATAAACGACATTGCCGATGAAAATTGTATGCTCGAATTTGCAATTATAAGCTGTCAGTCTGATGTGCTGAAACTCGCTTTTCTCGGCAGAATGAAAGGTTAACGATATGGAAACTCAAACGACTAATCAAATAGCTCTCCGTGAGCCAATGCAGCTTACCGCCGCCAACGTAACAGCGGTGTTCAAAGACTGCCTCGCAGAATCAGTACAAGCCGCAACGCAAATCGTTGACGGTGTAAGAATCAAAGCCTGTTTTGACCGCGATAAGGTCACGGCTAACCGCGAGAACATACTCTCGATGTTATCTTGCTTGCCCGAACAATTCCATGCGCTTAAAGGCGGCGGCTGGACTTTCCTCAATATGTGCATGACAGCAGACAGCATTCAGTGGACCGACTTCCACGAAACGTGCGACAATCTCGTGTGCCTCGGCATAGCGATAGGCGCAGTCAAATTCTTACTCACTCGTGAATTTTGGCAGTGCTTCCCCGGTGGTATGCCCTATCTCACAATCGACACAAATATCTGAACATGGAAAATCAAAAACAAAAATCAATCATCGATTGGAATGCTGGCAAAGTCAGCATCGAGGGCGGCACTTCATTGCTGAATGACCTCACTAAAGGTCAGCGCATGAAGTGGCGAGATGCAAAGAGTGAACGCCCGAATCACCTACAAAGATGTATTTGCTACGATAGTCACCTCAAAGAAGTACGGTGCTATGTCTATGACAACCAAGGCAAATATTGGTGTTCAGCAACGACCGAGGTACATGACCCGGACGGCGATAATCATGTTTCGGATTATGCAGACTATCGGATAACGCATTGGATGCTGATGCCGGAGCCACCGAAAGGAGGTGAGGCATGAAAGCGCGACTTATCGGAAGTAACACAGTCGTAGAAGTCTATGAATGTGGCTACCAAGACTTGGGAGGAAAATATTATGACTGCCCGGCTCATAAATGCTACTATCGGGAAGACCGTTTGGACTTCAACGTAAATAAAGACGCAATATTCTCAGTAAGTCAGAGCATAGAAAATGCAGCTTGGGACTATTCACGCAGCCAACCGTTCAACAAGCCGTCAAGATACCGCGACTTCCTTGCCGGAGCAAATCATGTACTCCAAACACCTCTCTTTGAACGATGCACTGATGCAGAGCGAAAACGAATCATTGAGATATACAAAAACGCTAAAAGCGGTAATGGTGTAGGAACTCCGATAACAAAAGCCCGAAATTGGGAACGAGTAGCAACTCTTGAACTCGTATTCGGCATCGAAACATTCAGAGACATAAAGCTATGAGCGGACTACGATTAAAACTTGCCATGCTTGACAACAAGCATAAAGCAGAACTCGGACAGCGTAAGCGGCCAAAGAATCTACGAGTTTTCTACGGATGGGCGAAAGTCGGCAAAATCCGTAAAAAAGAGGCTATCTCGGTCATCTTCGAGAATGAAAAGATGAGAGATGAAAAGACGCTCCGGGCAATAGCCAAGTATCAGCATACAGTCTATGTAAGACAGCAGACCGACACCGAAATACAAGACGCGATAGGCTCAACTCGAATGTTCTCGGAGTATTCGATTTTCCTCTCTGAAAAACGACTGCACGGCAGTTTGGAATTAGCACTCAAAGCCAACTCCGATGCCGACAAAAATCACGTTTCGGATGATGAAAGAGCCAAGATTGCAGACGCTTTACGCTCACACTACATAGAGAATCATCCCGGCTACAAAGAGCCGACAATACAACAAGAAATCAACTTTTAATCAACGCAATGATGAATAAAGAATTTGACGAATCCGCACTCTTGGCGTTGTTTTATGACAGCGACTATTTCAGAGAGCAAATAAAGGCTCCGTTTCTCTCTGACGGCTACGTGTGCGCAACTGAAACTCACCGCTTAATAATGATTAAGCCGGAAATCTGCAAAGGCGATTATAAGCCAAACAACCTCCACGTTCTGAAATCTCTCAACCCTAACAACATCGACATCACACTGGCACTTGCCGAACTCAAAGATGCAGTTGAGCGTGTATCGACTGAAAAAGAAATGAAGACTATCCGTCCGGCTATTGAGTGCGAGGATTGTGATGGTGACGGCGAAGTCGAATGGGAGTATGAAGACAAACACAACTTCACGCACAGAGAATATCACACGTGCCCGGTATGCAAAGGCACCGGAAATTCATCTCCGGCAATAGAGAAACCAACCGGGCGACTGATACCTCCGTATGAGGCTTCAATCGGTATCTATGAGCAAGTTTTCAACGCATATCAGTTGCTTGCTCTTTGCGATGCAATGGAGTTGCTTGGTATCGACAAATGCAACTACGTTGCAAGCGGAAACACAGGCGGTAACACTTTCATTCTGACTGAAGAAATAACAGTCGTAATCTGCCCTTACAACGTGATAAAGCCTACCGTATGGGTCAACCGCAAAAAGAAATAAAGATGAATACAGCTTATCAAGACTTCCTATCGACAAAGATACAGCGCGTGGCTGATAGTGGCTTCGACATCGAAGAATCGCAGCTAAATCCGCAGCTTTTCGACTTTCAGCGTTATTGTGTGCGCTGGGCGTTGAAGCGCGGTAGGTCAGCCATATTCGCCGGTTGCGGTAACGGCAAAACAATCATGCAGCTTGAATGGGCGCAGCAAGTCGCCAAACGCGAATCTCGCCCGGTGCTGATACTCGCTCCGCTGTCGGTAAGCCGTCAGACAATAGCAGACGGCTCGGAATTTGGCTACGAGATACACCGATATTCCGATACGCTTCCGGCTGATGCTAAACTCGTCATAACGAACTACGAGCAGTTAGATAACATTGATGAATCTCGCTTTATAGGCGTGGTGCTTGACGAAAGCTCGATACTGAAGAACTTTACCGGGCATTATCGCAATGCCATAACGGCAAAGTTCAAACATACGCTCTACAAGCTATGTTGCAGCGCGACACCCTCACCAAACGACTTGAACGAAATCGGCAATCATTCTGAATTTCTCAACGTGCTTGACGCGCAGGATATGCGCTCGAAGTGGTTTGTCCGCGAGGATGGCATGAACAACTACCGCCTTAAAGGTCATGCGAAAGCTGATTTTTACGGCTGGATAGCATCGTGGGCTATCGTCTTCGAGAATCCGGCAGATATCGGATTCATCGAAACCGGCAAGCGTTTCAAGCTGCCACCGCTGAACTACATTACGCACATGGTGGAAACAGCACCCCAGGCAGGGCAGTTATTCGCCGGTGGCATAGTGAACGCGACAAACTTCAATGCAGAACTACGCAAGACGAAGACAGAACGCCTTGAAATCGCTGCCAAGATTGCCAATGAAACCGAGGGGCAAGTTCTGATTTGGATTAAGCAGAACGAGGAGGGCGACATTCTCCGTCAGCTTTTGCCGGATGCAGTTGAAGTGCGCGGAAGCGACAAAGACGATGTGAAAGAACGCCGCTTGCTCGACTTCGCAGACGGCAAAATCCGAATACTAATCTCGAAAGCCAAGATATGCGGCTACGGCATGAACTTCCAAAGCTGCGGAACGCAAGTTTTTGTAGCTCCCGACTTCTCTTTCGAGGACTTCTATCAACAAGTGCGCCGCTCGTACCGATTCGGGCGAACTGACGCAGTGAATATCCACCTCATAATAACCGATACGATGCAGAATGCAAGGGCTATCATCGAACAAAAACAAGCGCGGTTTGAAGAAATGCAGCGCGAAATAAACCGAAACGTGAACGAACACAAGTACGGACTTCTCAACGATTACACCTACGAGGAATACCGCGATGATTACGTACTTCTGATGAAAGGAGATACGACAATCGAAATCTCGCGCATTCCCGACAACAGCGTTGACCTCATAATCTTCTCGCCGCCGTTCAGTTCATTGTTCACGTACTCGAACTACATACACGACATGGGTAACAACGAGAATCACGAGGATTTTTTCAAACAATACGCATTCTTGCTGAAAGAACTCTACCGAATCTTGAAGCCCGGACGGCTCATGTGCTGCCACACAAAAGACCTCGGCGTGTATAAGAACTCTTCCGGCTATACCGGAATGTATGACTTCACCGGCGAACATACACGCGCCGTACTCGCCGAGGGATTCAAGTTGCACTCCAAAGTCACGATATGGTGTGACCCGGTGTTGGAGATGCAGCGCACGAAGACACAGCGACTTCTCTACAAGCAAGTGACATCCGACAGCTCGAAGACCGGCATCGGAATGGCTGAATATATCACGATATTCAAGAAATGGGAGGGCGATGAAGCCGATTGGGAGCCTATCAAGAATCTCAACCGTGACAACTTCCCTCTTGAAACGTGGCAACGCTGGGCATCGCCGGTGTGGATGGATATAAAGCGTACTGACGTGCTGAACGGAGCGGAGGGTACGGCGCAGGGCGATGAAAAGCACATTTGCCCTCTGCAACTCTCGGTCATCGAGCGACTGATACACCTTTGGAGTAATGAGGGCGAGGTCGTATTCACTCCGTTCCTCGGCATCGGCTCTGAAGTATATGTCGCCGTGAAGAATAACCGTAGAGGCATCGGTTGCGAGTTAAAGGACAGCTACTTTGCGACAGCAGTAAAAAACATCAAGAATGCCGAGCAAGAAGTTAACACCCCATCACTCTTTGACTTCTGAAGTATGGAAAAAGTAACCGCATATCGTTGTCAGTATTGCGGCAAGGTGTATCTCCGCGAATGCGCCTGCAAGAAGCATGAAGAAATGCGATGCTCACAGAATCCGGAAATACGGCCGCTATGCTACTCGTGCCAACATTACGAATCGTCTTTTGACGAAAACGAGAAAGAGAGCATCGAATATTGGCAGAGTTATGGGTGGGATGGCTCGGAGTATTCATATACAAAGCTATTCTCGCCGAATCGCTGCAAGCACCCGAAAAAGCAATGCAAGCTATTCAACAACGTCAAGTTGTCAGCCGAAATGCGAGAGGGTTTATCTGAAGCTAAATACGAGCCTATGCCTAACCGCAGGAGTGGCGGTTGCGGCTACTATGACGCAATACCCGAACATCCATACGCTACGAAACTATGAAGTGCCACTATATCGTTGACAAAATCGCAGGGCGCGTGCTGATACCAGGCTGCATGGCAGTCGCAGTCAGCGGCGACATCGAGCGTTGCACTTGCAGCGATTCTGACCTCACATTCTCACAGTTTGAGAGGAAGCGATACAACGAGGAAATCCAACGGCGCAATGCTGAAATCAAGGAATTGCGAGAAGAAAACAAGTACCTCATGCGAGAACTTGAACGACACGTTGAATTGCTTGCTGAGTATGCAGCCGAGAAAGAAAAGGCACTTGAATCAAAGCACAGAGCGAATAAAATAATCAAAATAAACCTATCCAAACAGCAATGAAGCAATTACTATATATCGACTTGTTTTGCGGTGCCGGTGGTACTTCGACCGGCGTTAACTCCGCAAGGCTTGACGGAGAGCAATGCGCCGAGGTCATTGCGTGTGTGAATCACGATGCAAATGCGATAGCTTCCCACGCATCGAATCATCCGAATGCCTTACACTTCACTGAAGACATCCGAACACTTGAATTGTCGCCGCTCGTTGCGCATCTCGACAAATGCCGCAGAGAGAATCCAGAAGCTCTTACAGTTCTTTGGGCATCTCTCGAATGCACTAACTTCTCGAAAGCGAAAGGCGGCCAGCCGCGCGATGCAGACAGCCGTACACTTGCCGAGCATCTATTCCGATACATTGAAGCTATCGACCCGGATTATATACAGATTGAGAATGTCGAAGAGTTTATGTCGTGGGGCGAGGTAGACGAAAACGGAAAGCCGCTCTCGACCGACAAGGGACGCTCATATCTCCGTTGGGTTAACAATGTCAAGCGATACGGCTATAATTTCGAGCATCGCATCCTAAATGCGGCAGACTACGGCGCATATACTTCTCGCAAACGATTCTTCGGCATCTTCGCGAAAAAGAACTTGCCGATAGTGTTTCCCGAAGCTACACACAGCAAGACCGGCGAAGCGGCATTATTCGGCACTTTATACAAGTGGAAGCCGGTGCGTGAAGTCCTTGATTTGGAGGATGAGGGCAATTCAATCTTCAACCGCAAGAAGCCGCTCTCCGATAAGACGCTTGAACGCATATATGCCGGACTGATTAAGTTTGTCGCCGGTGGCAAGCAGGCATTCATGGTAAAATACAACTCCATGAATCAACGCGGCCGATATGTCGCTCCCTCGCTTGAAGACCCATGCCCGACAGTCGCGACACAAGGGCGGCTTGCACTCGCTTCCGTTCAGTTCCTTTCAAAGCAGTACAGCGGCGCGCCTGACGATAAGAACATATCTCTCGAAGCACCGGCAGGGACAATCACGACAGTAGACCATCACGCATTGATACACACTGACTTCCTTTGCAGCTACAACTTCAAAGACGCAGGTAAAAGCATTGACCGCCCCTGCCCTACGTTGCTCACACGCGATAGGCTTGCTTTGATTCAGACGCAGTTCATAGCAAACGAGTATTCCGGTGGCGGTCAACTTTCGAGCCTCGACAGCCCCAATCCGGCAGTACTCACTAACCCGAAACAAAAGCTCATAAGCGTGTGCCCTTGGGTAATGGATACCAACTACAACAATGTCGACAGCTCCATCGATGAGCCGTCAAGGGTCATCACAGCCAATCGCAAGCATCACTACTTGATGAATCCGCAATTTTCATCGCCTGGCGGCTCGGTCGAATCTCCTTGCTTCACACTTATAGCCAAGATGGATAAACGACCGCCATATCTCATTTCTACCGAATCCGGCGACTTCGCGATTGCGGTATATGACACCGACAGCCCGATAATGGTTAAAATCAAAGAGTTTATGGCACTCTATCGCATTATCGACATCAAGATGCGAATGCTCAAAATATCAGAACTCAAACTGATTATGGGCTTCCCGGAAGATTACGTGCTGATTGGCACACAAGCAGACCAAAAGAAGTTCATTGGCAACGCGGTTGAGGTCACAATCGCCCGCGCTTGGTGTGTCGCTCTATGCGATTCAGTGAAACGATTAATTCGACAGACGGCATGAAAGCGGTAAAGACACATACCTCTGACGGTTACGTTGTGAGTTGGATGGACGGGTACAATGTTTCTCCACTTAAATGCTTTGGCGACTATCAGAACGCGGCGATTGAGTTTTGCAACATTCTCAATTCGGTTGAAGCACAAAAAGACCAACAAAAGTTTGAAAGGCAGATAAAATTGTGGATAAGCACTTTCAATCCGCAAGACAAATACAGTTACCCCGAATGGGATAAAGCAAAAGGAATATTCTCATTGAAACTCAAAAAACAGAGGGTATGAATCAAGATGACGTTAGGAAGAAAATCGCGGCAATGTCCGAACAGCAAAAGTCAGCTATGGCAGATATGTTGTTTGCAGATGCAGAGAAAATTGCAAACGCCGCACCGCGAATGCTGGTAGAATCGCTCTACCGCGAAACGCGAATGCTCAATACCAACTACACGCCTGAATCGGGGTTTGATTTAGTCAGAGAAATTGAACGCCGTAAGGCATTAGCCGCACAGCAGCGCGAGGAACGCGAAACTCTGAAGCTCTCAAAGATACTCGACCACGATACGCTTTTCAGATTCGCGTATGTGCCGTTTGTCATCGCCGAACTTGTGTGGGACTACGCCGACACAATCATAGACCTGTCAATAACAATGCAGCTTAAAGAAACGAAGAAACTCAGCCGAGCAATCCGCGAATTACGCCGTGACTACGACCGTTTACGCTCAACGTACATAGACCAGCAGCACCGCGATTCAGAAACGCAGAATATGTATATGTTTGAAGATGGAGTAAGTGACATCTTCAAGACGTTACTTGTTAATCTCCGTTGCGACCTCATGCACGAATATCCGCAACTCTCGCCGGATTCTCTCAACTATCTTTTAGCCGTATATCAGTGTGATATTCTCTTGAAGTCGCTATTGAGATATGTCAGATGGCAGACTGAAAAGATAGAGAAGATAGTCGGGCATAAAATTGGGCGAATACTCCCGATAGAGATATATCGACTTGACAAGCTCGTATTGGAGTTTGTCGGCGACAAGCCGGTATCGGACCGCTTCGCCTCTCTCAAAGAAACATACATAAAAACATTCGCGACACAAATCGCGATTATAGAACTCAACGAAATATGACACTTGAAATCGAACATCATGCAGCTTTTTGCTTAGGCATCGAGTTTTGGTATGTGCTGACTGTAATCGGCAGACCTCGCCCGGCTATAAATCGAAGAAGACAGAGCGCGAAACCGACAATCCGTGCGAGATTGCCGTACCATTAGCAGTTAACTACAACATGAGATAATATCTATATAACAATATAATAACTACTATCAAATGACAATAAACGAATACCAGGCGGCAGCACTCACAACCGCCGTCTATCCCGAAGACAAGCGCATCATCTATCCGGCACTCGGAATGTGCGGAGAAGCCGGAGAGGTAGCCGATAAGGTCAAGAAAGTAATTCGCGACAACAATCAGAGTTTCGACACAGTGCGAAAGATAGAAATCGCGAAAGAGATAGGCGATGTTATGTGGTATTGCGCTACGCTTGCAAACGACCTCGGCTTCACACTTGAAGCAATCGCACAAATGAACATCAACAAGCTGCAATCACGAAAGGAGCGCGGAATGCTCGGCGGCTCTGGAGATAACCGATAACTCAAACATCTATCAACCTCAAAAAAAGAAATCAATCATGGCACTATGGATTGAAACAAAAGTCCGTTTCGACAAGATGATGGAGAACGGCACCGTAAAGAAAGTAACCGAACCTTATCTCGTTGACGCGCTTTCATTCACTGAAGCTGAATCGCGTATCATCGAGGAAGTAACGCCGTTCATAAGCGGCGACTTCACCGTGTCGGCAGTCAAGAAATCGAATATCGCTGAAATCTTCCGCGATGATAGCGGCGACAAGTGGTATAAGGTCAAAGTCAATTTCATCACGATAGATGAGAAGACGGCCGTAGAGAAACGCAAAGCGTCTTACATACTCGTGCAGGCTTCCGACTTCAAAGGAGCTTATGACAACTTCATCGCCGGCATGAAAGGCACAATGGCAGACTTCGAGATTGCCGCCATCACTGAAACCGCCCTAATGGACGTGTATCCGGCTAAACTCACGAGCAAGTCAGACAATGGATAACCGGCAGTTCTTCGACCTTGTGAGGCGTATGAGAGTCAAGCAGCGTGATTACTTCAAATATCACCGCAAATCTGACCTCGCTGAAAGCAAGCGAATCGAAGCGCAGGTTGATGCCGAGATTAGCCGCGTAGAGCGGCTTCTCGGCTTGCCTGACGCGATTCCGCAAGCTCCGAGTATATTCGACTACCCAAACGATAAAACGCCGTAAAAACCGCGCCTATGACATTTCAGATAATTTGCCTTGTCATCAACATCGCTCTCGTGCTGAATCAAGTGCGCATAGCGAGAAGAAACGAGCGCACAAAGGCATATCTCGAACACAAGATGAATCAGATTCGCGAAGAATACGAGAATCTGCAAAGCATCCATTGCGAGATTAACAAGCGAGGCAGAGCGATACACCTCAAGATTCGACTTGATGAAATCGACATTGACGTGGTTAAAGACCCTGCAACGCGCAACTATCTCGCCAAACGTAAACTGATAACAACATTCAACCCGAACTGAAGAAATGGCAAAGAAGAAAATTTGCATCACTCTATCGAGAGTGTTTCCGGCAACATTGCCGAGAGCCGGAGAACTGACCGAGTTTGAAACAAAGCTCAAAGCCGGCAAGAAGATTCACACGATACGCCGCAACTTCGACTTGTGGGCGGTCAACGCTGAAAAGATGCAGCGTGGCGACTTCTACCTATCCGTAAGGCAGTGGTCCGGCAAGCCGTACCGCTCGAAGCAACGAGAAATCCACACGATAGATAAGCCGATAGGAGTGCAGCGCATTCAAATCAGCTATCATCACGACTTCCACGCAAACAAGCCGTACTTGACGGCAAGAATCATCGGAGGCAACAATATTGATGTGGCAGAACTTGCAAAGAATGACGGTTTGTCGCTCTCTGACTTCGCCGATTGGTTTTTCGGCAAAGAGCCGCAGGGCGATATGACTTTCAACGGTGTAATAATCCACTTCACAGACTTTCGATATTAAGCGACATGGCAAGCACAGTACTATCGGATTCAATCGTATGCTCCGGCACAAACTGCCTTATCAGAATGAATTGTGAACGATACGCACGATTCCGTGAAATACGCAGACGATATGCCGGGCGTGAGCATAAAATACCCGGAGTAATATCGTTCATGTCGCCGAAATACGAGCCGTCAACCTATACTTGTCAAAAGCAAGTGAAAATCAGAAACGCGAAATAGTCAACGCACACTTCTATTGATATAATATATAATAATCAATAAGTGTGTATATATAAAACTAAATAATAATTATAACGTAGTAAACCTCATGGCATCCGTTAATCAAGTAACAATCATCGGCTACGTTGGTGAAGACCCGAAAATCATCACCACGAGCAACGGCAAGACGATGGCAACGCTCACAGTCGCGACAACTGAACGCGGCTACACAAAGAAAGACGGCTCGACATCCGAAGACCGCACCGAGTGGCACAACATAGTGCTTTTCGGTAAACTCGCCGAAATAGCGCGTGACTACATACGCAAGGGCGCAGCTCTCTACATTCAAGGCAAGATGCGCACTCGCTCGTATGACGATAAGGACGGCATCAAAAGATACGTCACAGAGATTCACGCCGACACGGTGCAGATGCTCGACCGCAAAAGCGTGGCGACTTCACAAGCTCCGCAACAGTATGCAGAGCAACAGCCGCAATATGGCTATCAGCAACCGAGTATGAATGACCCCGACTTACCGTTCTGAAGATGCGACACGCAGAAAGTCAGATACAACAAAATTGCGTGAAGTGGTTTCGTCTTCAGTATGCAGACCTCGCGCTCTTGCTCTTTGCCGTTCCGAATGGTGGAGCAAGAAACAGAATCGAAGCCGGGATAATGAAAGGCGAGGGAGTAACAGCCGGAGTCGCTGATATGTTATTCCTACTACCTAACAAATATCATCACGCTCTTTGCATCGAGTTTAAGACACCGAAAGGCAAGCAGCAAGACTCTCAAAAGCGATTCCAACGTAAAGTTGAGGCTTTTGGCTATCGCTACGAAATAGTCCGTTCCTTAGAAGAATTTATTGAGCTAATGCGGAATTATTTAGCTCAACGCTGAAAAATAACCGCTTCAATATATTTTTTACCCCGAAAGAGTACCTAACAAGTACTCTTTTTTATTACCTTTGCACAAAAACCGCAAAAGTCGCATTTCATCGCTATATAAAAAATATGGAAAAATTTAACGACCTCGCACAAACGCGGCTCATTGACATTGAGCAGCTTGAAGAAAACGCCGGACAGCTTGCCGGAGTGCCGGAGAATCCTCGCACTATTGATGAGGACAGATTCGCATTATTGAAGCAAGACATCATCGACTACCCGGAATATCTGAAATATAATCCGCTCAAAGTCTATCAGCTTGAAAGCGGCAATTACATCATTCTCGGAGGCAATATGCGGTATCGGGCATTGACCGAAATCGGGTATAAATTCGTGCCGGCAGTAGTTATCGAGCATGACACTCCGACCGAGAAGCTGAAAGCGTATGCGATTCTCGACAACAACGGTTTCGGCGTATGGGATTGGGGCAAGCTGAAGTCCGGCAATTGGGACGCGAAGCAGTTGCAGACTTGGGGCGTTGAACTTCCCGATAATTGGGATACAAGCGCGGCAGACGCAGAGAATGAGCAATCGCAAAATGATAGCTACTCTCGCAAGGTCGTAGCCCCGACATACGAGCCAAGCGGCCGCACTCCGAGCTTCGGCGAGATGTACGACACCACAAAGCGAGATGCGTTGCTTCACGAGATAGAGAACGCAGACTTGCCGGATGATGTACGCGAGTTTCTACGTCAGGCAGCCGGACGGCATACGGTTTTCAACTACGCCAAGATTGCGGACTATTACGCGCAGGCATCGCCGCAAATACAAGCTCTCATGGAGCAATCCGCACTTGTGATTATCGACTTCGACAAAGCCATTGAGAACGGCTTTATCACACTGACCAAAGACCTCGCGAATGCTTACCGCGTTGAACGCGACATTACGGATGAAGAAGCTCTAACCGAAAACGACATCGCAGAAGATTATGATGAAGAATAAGAATTTTGTCGCTTTTATCCTCTCTCACGGCAGAGCTGACCGAGTTGTGACCTATGACAGCTTGAAGAAGTCGGGCTATACCGGGCGTATTGTCATCGTGCTTGACAACGAAGACCCATCCGCGCCGGAATACATATCACGATTCGGCAACGAGAATGTAGTAATCTTCGACAAAGCCGCAATCGCTGAAACATTCGATGAGGGAGTGCCTGGAGATAGACGCACGATTGTGTATGCCCGAAATGCTTGTTTCGACATCGCAAAGAAACTCGGCTATCGCTACTTTATCGAGCTTGACGATGATTATACAGTCTTTGAATGGAGGTTTGATAACCGTCTACGCTACATTACCAAAGACAAGGTAATCCGCAATCTCGATGCCGTCTTTGATATTATGCTCGACTTCTTCAAGAAGATTCCGGCTAAGTCAATCGCAATGGCGCAGGGTGGCGATTATCTCGGCGGTGGTGCCGGTGGCGAGGGCAAGCAGCTACGCACGAAGCGAAAAGCAATGAACTCGTTTATTTGCGACACTGAACGGCGATTCACGTTTCTTGGGCGCATCAATGAAGATGTGAACACGTACACGCGCAATACTTCAACCGGCGACTTGTTTTTGCAGATTCAGCAAATATGCCTCTTGCAAAAACAGACTCAATCGAATGCCGGTGGCATGACTGAAGTATATCTCGATTCCGGCACTTATCTCAAGTCGTTTTTCACGGTCATGTATCAGCCGTCATCAGTCAAAGTGCGGACTATGGGTAACGAGTATGTCAATCAGAAGCGTTTACACCACCGCGTAAATTGGACTCTTACGGCTCCAAAAATCATCAGAGAGAAATACAAAAAGAAAGAATAACCGCTATGGCTAAATACTCCCAAGCTAAAATCAAAGAGTGTGAGGAGTGGATAATGGAGAACGGCCTAATGGAACACGGCGGCGCGAAGCTCAAAGACTTCTTCAAAGCGATGGGCTTGCACCACAAGACTTACTATCAGTGGTTGCAGAAGCCGGAATTTCGCGAAGCGATAGACCGAGCAAAGCAGTATTTCAAAGAGCATCTATGCCGGGAGTTGGTTGAATCGCTTGCCAAATCAGCAAAAGGATATGACCACCAAATTACGGAAGAAAACACCGAATACCGGCAGAATCCACAAAACCCCTCACAGCCAATCATACACCGAATGCGAAGAAAGACTACGACCGTTCACGTCAAATCAGATGTTGCGGCCGCAATCTTCTTGCTTTGCAATCTTGACCCGGAACACTATCAGAACCGGCAGCGCAACGATGTGGCGATTAAGAAAGATAGTGACCCGGATGAGCAAATGACACCCGAAGAACTCGCAGCCGAAATTGAACGGCTCGAAATGATACAAAAATGACATCAACGGAGAGTGACACGATGAAAAGGCTACTGAAATTGAAGCGCATTAAGCTGAAGCGAGATGCGCCGGAACGCTTTGCGTCTTTTCTCGGCTATGTCAACCCGAAATATCGTGCGGAGTGGTTTCATATCTTAATCGCTGATTATTGTCAGAAACTATATAATGGCGAAATCAAAAATCTTATGGTATTCATGCCGCCGCAGCACGGTAAGTCAGAAATCATCTCTCGCAACTTTCCGGCTTGGGTACTCGGAAAGAATCCCGATTTAAGAATAGTCGGCAGTTCATATACGATTGATCTTGCATCTCAATTCTCTCGCTCGATACAGCGCACAATCGACAGTAAAGAGTATCAGGCAATTTTCCCTAACACTTATCTCAATGGCTCTAATGTGAGAACTGACACAAAAGGCTATTTGCGTAATGTGGATATTTTTGAAACAGTCGGGCGACAAGGATTCTACAAAGCTGTCGGCGTTGGCGGCGGCTTGACAGGTACGCCGGTCGATATTGCAATCATTGACGACCCGGTTAAAGACGCAAGCGAAGCATACTCGGCTACATATCGTGAAAAGGTGTGGAATTGGTACAATACCGTACTGACAACCCGACTTCACAATGAGAGCAAACAGCTATTTATTATGACGCGCTGGCATGAAGACGATTTGGCAGGGCGCATATTGAAAGCCGAGCCGCAAGATTGGACTGTGCTTGTGATTCCGGCGATATGTGAGTATGAGAATGACAACGGACTCTCACAGCGGCACATTGGAGATGCTCTATGGCCGTGGAAACATTCGCTTGCAAAGCTACTGAAGCAACAGCAACGCGCACCGCGTGAGTTTTCAGCACTCTATCAGCAGCACCCGACAATCGAGGGCGGCAACATCGTTAAGCGCGATTGGTTTCGTAAAATCTCAATGGCTGAATTTCTCTCATTGCGATACAACGAGCCGATGCACTTCTATCTCGATACCGCTTACAACAAGAAGAAAGTCGGCAAAGACAATGACCCATCGGGCATACTTGCAGCGTGTCGCATTCAGAACAACATCTACATCTACGATGCACAGTCCGTCTACAAAGAAATGCCTGACTTACTGCGGTTTCTCCCCGAATACATATCAGCGCACAAAGGCACTCGTGAAAGCAAGCTCAATATCGAGCCAAAGGCTAACGGCATATCAGTTGTGCAGATGTTGCGTGAAATATCGACTCTCAACGTCAAGGAAACGCCGACACCGACAGACGATAAAGAAGTGCGTTTCCGTGTCGTTTCGCCGCGCATAGAGTGCGGCCGTGTCTTCATAGTCGAAGGCTCTTGGAACGAAGATTTTTTGAATCAAGTATGCGCATTCCCGGCTTCAACGCACGATGAGTTTGTGGATGTTCTCGGCTATGCCATTAATGACCTCTACGAAGAAGACGATGATAATTTTGATTATGACGATTTACAAGTTTTTTAACCCTCAACATCTCTAAATTATGCAGTTTTTGCAAGTAACGACTAACCTCATCAACCGAATTGCCGGAAGAAAGCAAGAGTTTGATGAACTACTCGCTTCCGGCGACATATCGCAGATTCGGTCGAAGATGCGCACCAACGGACGCGCAGCAGACAGCGCGATGCGTGAGTATGACACCGCAACGCACGAAGTAATGTCCCGAAAGGATAAGATTCTAACCGACAAGAAAGGCAACCGGCGTGGGGTGCAACACTTGTGGAAGCTCCCCATTCCGTATCAAGCCTATATCAACGAAATCGCGCTTGTGTTTCTCTACGGTCGCCCGGTTAAGTGGACACAAGTTTCCGAGGGTACTGACGAAGCGTTTGCAAAGTTCCTCGATGTAATCAAGCGCACCCGATTCAACAGTAAGATACGCCAATGCAAGCGACTCGCCGGAAAGGAAACAGAGAGCGCGATGCTATTCCGCGTGTTCAAAGACGATGACGGCAACCCGGACGTGCAGATTCGCGTACTCGCCAAGAGCAAAGGCGATGAGATATACACACGTTGGGACCAGTACGAGAATCTAATCTCGGTGGCATGGGGATATAACGTGCGCGAAAAAGAGGATAAAGTCGTATATCACTTCGACATCTTCACGCCGGAATTTATATACCGATGCACAAAGAAGTCCCTCGGGTGGCAAGTTGAGAAAGAAATCAACTTCATAGGCAAGATTCCTATCATTCTTTTTCAGCAAGAGAAAGAATGGGAGGGCGTAGAGCATCTTATCAACCGCGAGGAATGGATAGCGTCAAGAAACGCCGATACCAATGACTACTTCGCCGACCCTATTGCCGTGTATAACGCCGATGTTATCAAGAATCTGCCCGAAAAAGGAGATGTCGGCAAAGCTCTATACACGAACAATAAAGACGGTGTTCAAAACGCAATGGCTTATGTCACGTGGGATAACGCTCCACAGTCGAAGAAAGATGAGCTTGACTTCCTCGAAGCTCATATACTCTCAAAGTCATTCACGCCGAACATCACTCTCGACACGCTCAAATCAATCTCGCAACTCTCGGCAAAGGCATTGCGCACGGTTATGATGCTTGCAGACATCAAGGCATCGAAGCGCAAAGAAAGCCACGATGAACTACTTGACCGCACCGGCTCTCTCATTGGAGCAATCATCGGCAATGTACTCGATGTGTCGCTCAAAAGTCAGTGTGACGAATTGAGCGTTGCTCACGAGTTTCAAGAGCCGTTCGGAGAAGACATCGAAGCTGACATCAAGAACATCACAGCTTGCCTCGATGCAGAAATCATGTCGAATGAAACAGCTATCGAAAAGAATCCTCTTATTTCTGACACGGCACTCGAAAAAGAACGCATCAAAGCTGAAGCAGACGAGCGAATGAAACAGCAACAGTCTATATTCGGCGATGATGGAGGCGAAGCCGGAGCGCAATCATTCTCTGACGGTGACGATGAAGAAGACGGAGAGGAAGATGAGGAAAAGAAGCCTGGCGATGAGAAGAAATCGAAAAAAGAAAAGAAATGAAGTCGATAATCTTCAAGCGAATCACGACTGACAAAAAGATTCAGCGGACTTCAATCTACGCATTCGGCATTTGCATCTATTCAGAAGAAATGCCGATTGAGCAAGAATCTTCACGCCGTCAGGTAGGATTCAACGTATTTCCGCAATATGCGCCGGAATGCGTGGAAGATGAGGACTATTACCCCGATGAATGCAAGCATGGCAAAGAAGCAAAATGACATAGACCCCAAGAGCGCGACACAAGCGCGAATAAAGCGTACTGAAGCATACGCCGAGCGTGTGCGCACGTTGTTCGCGGCAACAGTCAATGAAATTCTCGCTTTGAATCGCTCTATGCCGCAGCTTGACGAGGGCGAGATGTTTTCTTTCGCCGGAGAATCAATGAAGCGACAAAAGGAAGTTGAGCGGTTACTCCGTCAGCTTCATGCAGTCGCGACTATGGCTATCGAAAAAGGCATCAAACTCGAATGGGCGCAAGCTAATGAAGAATGTGACAAGCTCGTGCAATCGTGCTTTGGCAAACGCGCATTATCTTCACCCGAATTTTCGGCATGGACTCAACGTAACAATGCGGCGATGAACGCTTTTATCGCTCGAAGTGAAAAGGGGTTGAATTTGTCACAGCGAGTATGGAAAGCCGTCGAGCAGCTACGCGATGAAATGGAAGTCGCGATAACAGTTTCAGTCGGAGAGGGAGAATCGGCGGCGCAAATGTCGCGCAAAGTCCGTCAGTACCTCAACGACCCGGACTTGATGTTTCGCCGATTCAGATATAAAGACCCTGAATCCGGCGAATGGCGGCGCAAATGGAAGAAGCGTATCAAAGACCCGGCAACCGGCAAAGTCAAATGGATAGACTACGACAAGCGTACTTATCAAGACCAATGGACTGGGCGCGGCTATTACAAGTCTTCAGCTCAAAACGCTATGCGTGTTGCTCGAACTGAAACGAATATCGCATATCGCAGAGCAGACAATGAACGGTGGCAACAAATGGACTTTGTTCTCGGTCAACGTGTCAATCTCTCACGCTCGCACCCGAAAAAAGACATTTGCGACAAGCTCGCAGGTGATTATCCGGTTGATTTTGTCTTTGACGGTTGGCATCCGCAATGCTTTTGTTTCGTTACTCCGATTCTGATGGATGAAGATGAAATGGCGAAAGTATCAGAAGCGTTTTTGCGTGGCGAAAAGTATGTGCCGAGGGGCAAGCGAATAACTGACTACCCGGACAATTTCAAACAGTGGGTGTCAGAGCATAAAGAAGACATCGCACAATCTCGCGATAGAGGCACAGAACCGTACTTTATCCGCAACAACGCTATGGCGATAGATGAAATACTTGACCCGTCATTAAAGAAGCTCACACCGCAGCAAATCGCGGCGAAACGGCATGAAGCGAGAACGCCGGAGCAAGAGGACGAGATTCGCCGCCGTTGGAAAGAGCGAAGCGAGAGAATCGAAGCCGAAAAAAGACATTCGCGACAAGTCAACGCTACTGCAAACAACGTACTCAATGCAGCCGCCAAGCGGTTTGCATCTTTCGGCATATCTACCGCCGAACTCGAAGAAGCAATCAAGAGCGGAAACACAGCACTCATTCAAGCGCAGACACGGACGCTCGCACTCGCTATGTCAGCAAAACAGCAGCTTATCAAAGCAACTGCCAAAAAGGTCAATAGTATTGCTGACGGTTATAGCGAAGTCGATACGACCGCACTCAACGAAGCTCTTGCATCCGGCAATCTTGAAGCGATACACAAGCAGACACGCGCCCTCGCTCAAAGTGTACTCGCGATGAAGAAAGCCGAGCAAGCATTGTCAGCTATAATCCCGGATGCTCACACTTGGCACGAACAATTCACGCTTGCAGAACTGCAACAAGTGTATGCCGCCGTTGAATCGAAACTCGCGAACATATCGACACTTCCATTATACGAGCAAGTCAAAGCGATTGAGAAAGAAATCAAGTGGGTATCTGACCCTACATATCTGAAGCCGCATAAGCAATATCCGACTTGGAATGTAGCTCAAGATGCTTATATGAAGAAGCTCGATGAAGTTAAGAAGCAAATAGCAGTAGCGGAGGCGAAAGACACTATCGACAAACTGAAAGTGTATGTCGCTTCACACCCGAAAGCCACTACGGTCGCTAATGCTGTCTTGGAAGCAGAATTGTTGCTTGCATCCGGCGGCGATATGCTTACGATTAAAGCGAAGATTGACTACGCCCAAAAACGAAAAGAACTACAAGAAAAAGCAGCAGCGCAAAAAGCTGTCAAGGGTAGCAAAATCGGTGAAGTCACATTTAAGGAGCTATCAAAAAAGCGACAAAAAGAGTTGCTCGATGATTACAAAGTCAATACAGTAGAGGGCATGGATGATGTGATGCGTCCGGCTACTGAAGAAG
This sequence comes from Duncaniella freteri, assembly GCF_004766125.1. Lineage (NCBI taxonomy): Bacteria > Pseudomonadati > Bacteroidota > Bacteroidia > Bacteroidales > Muribaculaceae > Duncaniella > Duncaniella freteri. Next base: position 46,950 of record NZ_SJSA01000003.1, on the reverse strand, counting down.
CATGGAAAGGACTTATCGAAGAAGAACGTATGTTGCTCACTAAATATACGCAGACATATAGCTACCTCAACGAGCCATTGCGTAATATGTCATATTGTGGCGGACGAGCGAAAGATGAATATGACAATGATATGCCGAAAATAACCGCAGCTTTGAGCCGTGTTAAGACAAAGCAAGATATGGTCGTAAGGCGAGGTACGAGCGATTATTATATTCCGGAAATCGGCAAGAATTTGAGCCAAGCCGAAGTTGGCGATACGTTCATTGACGGCGCATTCTTATCAACGGCGTGTCACCGAGATAAGGGATTCGGCGGCTCTGTTAATATGATTATTTTGATACCGAAGGGCGCACAAGGCATATTCGCAGAACCGTTCACTCATTATAACGCCGGTTATTATGACTATCAGACCCGAATATGGAACGGTACTGAAAAAGTGGGGTTAGGAGGTGAGTTTGAATGGATAGGTCAGCGCGGCAGTAGATTCAAAGTAATCAGAAAGAGCGGCAAAAATTTATACTTAATGTTAATCGGTCAGCAGTTCACACAGCCAACCGGTATGACGAAGTAAGACAAAGGGCGCATAATCGCGCCCTTTGCTACTTGTAGTATTTCTGATAAAACTCTTTGAAGCCGGAAACGGCATCTTTCATTGAGTATGCGTTTTTCGCATAGCGATTGAATAACATTGCTTTGAGCGTGACCGGGATTTTATCGAACTTCGAGAAGTCACGCAGTCCGTAAGTCAGATAATCCGAAAGATACTCGGAATTTGAATCTGAATCATTCGCAGAATCTTCAACCCAAGCTCTTTCATAATCCCATAATAGAGCTTTATCGCCCTCGTATGGATTATTTTTTTCACCGTGATAGTAACGGCATAATTTGAGTAATGAATCTTTGCTCATTTGTATTGACACTTTTGTATGAAGTTAGTAACGACTTTGAGCATATCTTGTGGAAGCATATTCAGAGCCATCTTTTGCATCTCGATAGGCACACCCCAACGAGCTTCAGCTATTGAGCCGACTATTGCGCCGAGCGTGTCTGAATCGCCGCCGTAGCTTACGGCATTACGCACAGCATCTTCAAATGATGAACTCTCTTTGATGATGTGAAATGCGAGTGGCACGCAGCCTTGACAAGTTTCATCGAAAACGCCAGGACGCGGCAAATTGTTTTCCCAATTTTGACCGTAATACAGTCCTCCGATTAGATTCACAAAGTTATCTTTTTCCGGCAGCTTGCGAAATGAAAAAATCAACTCCGCAGTCGCTATTGCCCCAATGATACCCTCATAGTGATTGTGTGAGCATTCCGCGCTTGACATAGCTTGACGCATAACATCGCTTGCATCATCAAATGCCCATGCAACCGGCGATACTCGCATTGCAGCACCATTCCCGAATGAATTGTACGGTTGCGGGTCATCTTCATGCAGCCAACGTGAGAAAGAGCCACCATACGCGCCCATAGGATGCGGATATTTGCGACACCAATACAAGATGCTATCTTTATAGCTCACGCCGTGTAGAATAGCGTCTGCAACGGCAACCGTGCATATTGTGTCATCGGTATAACGGCAATCTTTGTGAAAGAACTCGAAGTTATAGTCATTCGTATTGTTGAACTCGAAACGAGAACCGGCAATGTCGCCTATTATTGCTCCTATCATTGTTTGTCTTTGTTTTTTATATTTGACATACGCTGCAATGCACCGATGCGGATAATGCAGCGTTTATTCTCGTAACAATCTTTGCCTCGAATGGCGTTTGTAAGCGACTTGTATTTTATCCCGATTATATCTTCCGGCACTTGAAGATATATCGCTTTCAGAGAGCCGAAATAGAGGTCAGTCATTCCCTCGTATGGCTTTTTGAAGTGAACGTGTACGACTTTCGATGATTCCATTTTTGCGTTGAGTTTTAAGGTTTTGCAAAATTACTCATTTCCTCGCTAATCCTCGCATTTCAGCCGAATAAATGTATATTTTATCAACTGAAAGCGAGAAATGCGGAGTAGGCTAACCTTACCGTGCCTATTAGGATTTAATACCGGGATATTGCAGCTCGTAGAATCTTTCAAGGGCGTGGCGATATGCAGCCGATTCAAGATTGATTAACTCGTAGAGCCATCCTTTGGGGTCAGTTCCCCACGCTTCTTCTATACGAGCGAGCTTTTCATCATCGCACTCGTTATCAAGAGCGCAATGCAGGTCGTCAATCCACCCAATCATGTCAGAGTGATAATAGTTCGGGAGCCACATTTCAACGAACTCCATAACGCCACTGTCATCGAATATCTGAATCTCGCGGTCGTAGTATGTTTTGCCGGTAGCGACATCGCGAAATATCGTGCCGTTGTTAGTCGTTTTGATAACTTCGACAACCCTAATCACTTCGCCGGTGTCGATAATAAGTGCTTTTTTCATCTTCAGTCCTCCCATTCAACATCAGATTCATTCATAATTCGGGTTAAAATCTCACGACAACGCTCCGTGTCAGCTTCGCGGATATACTGACGAATGGAACTGCGGTATGTTGTCGAATAAGCAAGCTCGATAAGCTCCTCATCGTTTGCTGTTAGTTGTTCTTTACTGTCTGCCATTAGATTGATTGTAAGGGCGAGAGGCAACGGCTAAGGCTACCTCTCGCCGGTTGATGATATGTTGTGTCAGATATTGAATTGCTCGTTGAGGAATTGCACCATTGCGCGATTCTGCGGCATGAGTGCCGGAATATCCATCGAGTCAGCTTTGTAAAGGTCAGTCGCGGCGTTATACAAGTCCCACGCTGAAACGCTTGGTGTATCGTGATACTTCAGCAACAAGCTCTCCGTGAACTTTGTTATTTGAGCTTGATTGAGCGGATAGACGCGATTCTCCTTGATTGTCGGATATGCAGAGTCGCACTTAACGCGAATTGCGGTCAGCATACCGATGAGCAAGAGAGCTTGTTGAACGCCGACCTCAATCTCTTTCATGCGCTCTATCTTTTCGCGCTCGGTCACGATGATGTGCCTGGCATCTACAAGCCACGACTTGACAACATCGAGAACTTGCGGAATCGTGATAGCTTCGCCGCGCCCTTTGCCGCGCTCATTGTATGTGGCGATATACTTGTCGGCGCAAAGCATAGTTTGATTGTGGCAGATTTTGACCATGTTTCCGAAGCCGACTTGAATGCCTTTCTGATGGAAAGCGACTGCGAGGTTTGTTGTCTTTTCCTCATCATCGAAGTCAGTTATACGGATGTTAGCGAAGACGCGGCGCAATATGTGAGCTTCAAAGGCTCTTTCGCCGTATTGTGCTTCGACTTGTGGGAGCAGCACCACGCCGGGAGTGCTGCGGTCTTTGTTCTGCGCGGCAAAGAGGTCATAAACCTCTACGTTATAGCCGAGGTTGTTGCACTCGTTGATGAGCGTTTGCAGCAGCTCGAAGTGATAGATACCACGAAGCGGCTTGCCGTAGACATCGTTTTCACGGTGTGTGCGCTCTAATTGAGCGAGTGAGAGCGTTTGAACTTTCGCTTTGTCGAAGTCAAACATCTTGTTTTCGAGAGTGGTTTCAGTAATCATTTGCGTTGTATTTTAGAGTTGTTATTTTTCCCAAGTTAGCTTCCAATTTTTGAACGGATTGGCACCGTGAGCAATCGCCACTTCTGCGGCTTCTGCGATAGTAGTTTTGCCGGTTCGGATTACTCGCTTCTCCATGCCCTTATGATTCCCGGCTAAATCAGTCTTTTCTACGAAGAAAGTTACAGTATATTGTTCCATGCTTGCTTTAGTATTCATCTTCCGAATCTTCTATCTGAAGTTCATCAAGCATCTCCGGGGTGAGGCGTGAGAGGTCAAGTTTGACACTCTCGCCGGTATAGTAATCAGTTACGGCAAGTACTGTCGGGCGACCGCTATCCTCGTTATACTCGAATTTGAATTGCTTTGAGCTATTGAGTATGCTCATTGTTTCGTCATAAGTCTTCATTGCGTAGATTGGATTTAGAATTTATCGACTGAAAGCCCTTTAGGATTCATAGAGAGCGAGAATCCGGCTTTTACGAGTTGATTAACGACTGATGCGTTGCTCTCGTGAATGAGTATCGCGTATGTGTGCGAGTAGTTATCATTGACCGGCACATTGAACGACACTTTGATTGAGTTGCTGTTGCTGATGATGCTTATAGCTTCGGCAAGGTGTTCGGGTTTCATTTGCGTTGAGATTGAGGGTTGATGATTAGAAGTCAGCTTTGAGTTTGAGAAGACGCAGGCACTCTTTCAATTCGCTGTCGGTGTACTTGCTTGCCATCTCTTTTGAGATGCAGTTGAGATTAGCGGCTAACTCTATCGCTCTTTCTCGGCTCACTTTGATTATTTTCTTTCGGATTTTCATTTTCGTTATCTATTAAGTATTGTTTCATGTCGCAAAGTTATAGACTATCCTAATAATAGGCAACTTTTTCACCAATTATTTTTTGATAAAAATTTACTCAAATTCCTATATTGCTAATAGGTAGCCACATGAGAGAAGAAAAAAGTTTTGAAAAATTCCGATACTTAATAGGTATTATGTCGAAAATTCTCCCTATCTTTGCGCGTATTGAATATTCAAACCCCAATCAACCATTGCAATGAAGAAGAAACTACTCGCGGCACTGACCGCAAAATGTAAGCAATACGGACTTACACCCAAAGGAATAGAAGAACTCGTTGAAATCGGAGCTTCCGACCTCACAGACGAAGCGACCGATGACGAAATAGCCGCAAAAGTGGATTCGCTCGTACCCTATGCAAAAGCGATGCAGGGGGAGATTACGAGGAAGTCACGCAAGAAATCATCTACCAAGCCATCCAAAGGCGAGGGCGACGGAGAGGAAGAAGACGGCGAAACCGGCGAAGACGAAATACCGGCATGGATGAAGCCTTTTACTGAACGACTGAACGCTCTCGAAACAGAGAATAAGACGCTCAAAGAGGAAAAAGCCAAGTCGGAACGTGCATCGCTCATCGCTGACAAGGCAAAGAAGCTCGGCATTCCTGACTATCTCGTGAAGCGTCTGCATTTGGCAGACGATGCGGATGTTGACGCAGAACTCACCAGCTTCAAACAAGACCTTGTAAACAACAATCTCATGCCGAAAGACCGTTCGCATGAACTCGGAAACTCCGAGGAAGAGTCGAAAGCGGCTGCAAAAGCCTGGGCGCAGTCACTCCCCGACAAAAAGTAAGGTCAATTATCAACTTCTAATTCATCAACCCCAAAATGGCTATTGAATTTAAGACACAGCAGTTTCCGGGTCGTTTCCCGGAGATTTGGCGTGGTGAATGCAAGATGCTCCCCGGTGGCTTCAAGCCTACACAAGAATTTCCGGTCGGAACAGTAGTACGCCGCGCAACGCCTTTGTATGTCGATTTTGACACTATGACCGCCGCCGTCTGCAAGACCGCGACTGTCCTCAATGGCGGCACTACAAAGGAAGTGAGAGTCCCCAAAGGTCACTATTTCGTGGCAGGCGACAAAATCATCAAGCTCGGTGCAACCGAGCTCGGCGAGATTGATTCAATCGACCGCACCAACGATGCCTACGACATTCTGAAGCTCAAAGCAGCATACACCGGCATACAAGCCGATGATGTAATCGCAGAGGGTGTCGCAGTGACAGAGGGGCAGGGAGATTCAGCTACGACTACAAACTCCGTGCGCTACTCCCCAAACAACATCGTGGGCGAAGACAAAGAGTTTACCGGTCGCGGACTGCCTACTCTCGATGCTGCCTATGAGGCAGTCGTTCTCATGCCGTCACTTCTCTTCCCGATGCTGCCGGAATGGTTGACCGGCATCGCGCTCAAAAACAACCCCAACATCATCTACATTAAGCAGTAATCACTATGCCAAAGGAATTTTTATCCAGCTCCGTCTTTGGTGACCTCACCAAAGAGGTGCAGATACGATTCGATGCTGCAAGTGAACTCAACAAGCAGCTTTTCGACCAAGTTATCTTTGAGCGATATATGCACTGGGATGACCCCACAATCGAACTCGATTTTGAAGAGTTAATCGGCAAGTACAACATCACGATAGCCGCACCGACTATCGGAGAAAACGCAGCCGAGCCGATTATGGGTACTTCGGGTGTAGAAACACTCAAAGAAACTCTCGTAAACCACGCCCTCACGCTCCCGATGCTGATGAAGACGTACCGAAAGATTCTTTCGTTGCTCGACAGCAAGCTCATCAAGGATGAGGACAAAAGAAACCGCCTCATAAATCTTATGATGGGCGATGTTAAGACCGTTGTCAACGCGGTTTACGGCAAACTCGATATGATATTCCTCGGCGCACTCTCCAACGAAGGTACGTTCACTTTCGATGAAACAACCAACCCGGAGGGCGGTGTCAAAGGCTCTATCTCGTTCAATCAGCCCGGCGAGAACATCGCAAGCTGCAAGACCGCTTGGACTCTCGCCAATATCGACACTGTGGATTGCTTTGAGGACATTCAAGCTATCCTTGACGCATCGCAGGATAAGGTCGCGCTTGCAAAAGCTCTACTCTCGCCCTCCCGACTCTCGTATATGTGTCGCACAAAGAAGATGAAGCAGCTTATTTGGGGTACTGACAAGTCCTCAAAGCCGGTACTTCTCCGCGACATAAACGAGTTTATGGAGACGAACAACTACCCGATATTCGAGCCTATCCGTCGAATAGTACGCATTCAGAAAGGGCGTGAGGCTATTCCTTACACCCCGTGGAATCAAGACAACATCGTATTCGTCCCTGCCGGCGAACTTGGCGTTGTCAAGAATGCCTACTCGGATTGCGAGTTGAAGCCGGATGACGGAGTGTCGTATGCCAACTACGGCCGCATTGTCACTTCTCTGTGGAGTGTCGGTCAGAAAGAGGGCTCGAAGCACACTGAATATACCAAGGCTGAATCACAGTCGCTGCCGGTTATTACCGAAATGAACGGTATCTATACCCTCAAAACAGTAGTATCGTAAAGTCGTGAAGAATCTCGAAGCATTAAGCAGACTTTGCAATGCAATCGCGAATACCTTTTACCCGGATAGCGCGACACTCAACTTCGCGCTATTCAATGAGGGTATCGAGGCACAAGCTGAAGCCACCCCGAAAGATGCAAAACTCTTTCGGGTGGCGATTCGCCTTGTCATGGGATATGTCGAAAGCAGCCGGAGCGAAAACGGCGTATCGACTTCAGTACGCGAGGATTCCGTAAAAGAATCTCTATCGTATTGGTGCAAGCAATACGGACTTGATGCAGACGAGGAACTTGGCGACTATTTACGGACGATTGATGATGCCACTAATCTTTGGTAAGAATGAGAACAAACGGCACACTTCAATATCTGAAAGTCGTACCCGGTGGGGAGAACGAGTATGGAGAGCCTATCGAAGCCACTACCGAATGGAGTGACCCGATAGAATGCTCTATCAAAACGAACTCCGACAACCGCAAGGGCAAGTACGAGGATGGCGAATTTCGCATGGCTTCATTCACAGTGCTTATCGAATCTGACGAAGAAGCGCAATTTGAACGTGTGAAACTGACCCGGCACTCTGAAGAACTTGGCGAATTTCGGGTAATGAGTCGTGAGCCGCTGACAACCGTAGGACGTATTCAGATACTTGTGTAATGGCAAAAACAACGCAGACACACGGCAAATACAAAGGCGTGTTGGTGTCAAAGACTGACACGCGCAAGCTGTATCAATCGCTGAAGATAAAGCGAAAAGAGCTTATCGCTCATCTCGTCAAGCAATTTTCGTTCATCGGTGAGGCTTGTGTCAAAATGGCGCGTGAAAGCGGAGATTACAACGACATTACCGGCAATCTCAGAAGTTCTATCGGGTATGTCATTCTCGTTGATGGCGAAGTCAAAGTGCATGGCGCGACAAAGCAATACTCCGGCAAACAAGGAAACGGAGCGCAAGGCGTATCAGAGGGGCAAGCTCTCTTGAAGCGTCTGCAAGCTAAATTCCCTTGGGGCGTGGTGCTGATTGTGTGCGCTGGCATGGAATACGCCGCCTATGTTGAAAACGTGCGCGGTAAAAACGTGCTTGCATCTGCCGAACTCGAAGCAGAACGATTACTGAACAAACTTCTAAAAGGATATATCACGCCGCAATGACAAAGACGGAAATAGACTTTGAGCGCGACTTCTATACGCTCGTAAAAAACAGCGACTTAGGCAAGGAAATTCGCGGAAGCGTGTACCGAAGCGGGATGCGACCGACAAACGCTAAAAGCGAAGATTTGATTGTCAAGTTTCTTGCCGGGACTGACGAACAAGTGCAAGGCGGCATAATGCTGATTCACGTCTATGTCCCTGACATTGCAAACAACGATGGGCGCAAAGTCGAAGACAAAGCGCGTGTCGGTGTCTTGGAAAGCGCGATAATAGCCTTTGTAAAGAATTGCGAAGATACCGAGTATCTGATTCGATGTGACGGACTGCCAAAATCAACGGAACTCCCCGAAGAAATAGAGCAGCATCTAATTGTAACACGATTAAAATTTCAACGATTAACACAGTAACAGTATGAAACGCAAGAAAATCATCATGTCGTGGTCGGAATGTCGTGTTGAAATCGGACCAACCGGGGCTAACGATGCTATGGCAACGCAGCTCGTTTCGGTCGGCACGACTAACGACAAATCGACTTCACTCTCAACTTCTGATGGCGAAACGCTGACCGCGAAAGCATCCGGCGGCAAAACCGTTGCCGAAGAAGAGGGCGAACCCGAAGTAGTAATCACTACTCGCGTCAAGGAGATGGACTTCGACACCGAGAAGATGTTGACCGGCGCAGTTATCAGCACTGACGGCGATGAACTCGATGTCAAGACAAACATCGTGCAGGGCGAGTTTTCAGTCAAAGTGACCCCGAAGAATATCGGAGCGCAGGGTGTAAAAGCTCCGAAATGCTCCGTCAAATTCCGTCCCGGCTCATCTGAAGACGAAGGCTCGTATGTTGACCTCACTTTCAAAATCATCGAAACCGAAGACGGTTTGCTCTACAAGAAGTTCAGAGTCAAAAAGACAGACTGGGCAGACCCCACGTTTGCATCTGACCTTACTGCCGGTGGCGGCTCCTAAACCGGCAATGACAAGCGGAAAGACGCCCTTTCGAGTTGGAGGTTAAACTCGCATCCGCGTTGCAGCATAGTTGGTCATGCGCTCGCTTAGGCGAGAAACAGCCGTTCGATTCGGCTCGGCGCACTAATTCATCATTAAAAGCAATGAACGATAAAACGACAATAGAAAGCAAGGTTGCAGCCACCATTCTTGAAAGGAACATCACTTTCGAGATTGACGGCGAGAAATACGAGATTGCGCCGCCCTCTCTTGCTACGCTCATTCTCGTGTCGGAGATTATATCGACACTCCCGACATTCGAGAATCTTGACAAAAAACAGTGGCTCGACATAGTAGCGCATCATGCAAAAGACTTCAAGCCGCTCGGAGAAATTGCCGCCGTGCTGATTCTCGGTGCAAAGAATCTTACCGAGAGGCGTGAAAAAATCATCGAAGAACGCAAGTTCTTCGGACTTATCAAACGCCGTAAAAAAGTTGTCGAAATAATAGACCGCAAATCGGAGCTTGCCAATGCGATTCTCTTGAACGTGCGTCCCTCGGAGCTTAACGACATGATAATTGAGCGACTGAAGCAGAACGAGGCGGCAAGTTTTTTCGCAATTATCACTTCCCTAAGCGCGGTAAATATACTAAAGCCAACAAAAGCGGAAGTGATAAGCTGAATGACAGTATCTGGGCTTCGATACTTGGAGTAGCAAAGATATTCGGCGTAACCGAAAAATACGCGCTCTATGAAATGAGCTTTTTGAATGCTTTGCTTTACAGCCGCGCGATGCCGATGCCGGATGATACGAGCAACAAAGACAATTCAGACGCGCCGCTATACGATGACAGCAAAGACGCAAATAACCCCAATAATTTCAAGGATTTTGACGAAGACGAAGAAATAGAAGTTAAAGCGAGATGAATACTAATGACGGACTTTCCTATGCCGCGAGGATAGATACCTCGGAATATGACGCAGCTCTCGACCACATGGCCGAGAAAGTCGGCGGCGTGACCTCACAGATTGAGCAGGAGAGCGCGAGGATTCAGCAACTCATATCGTCTTCAATCCCGGAAGTTGACCTCAAATTTCTGTATGATGATACTCCGACACTGAACGCTATCGGCGAAGCATACGCGCAGATTGCGCGTGTCATACGCGAAAACAACTCTGCCGTAAACGAACTTCAAGAGGCATATCGCCAAGTAACCGAAGAAGCCAACAAGTATGCGAATGTGCCTGGACGTAGCGAGTATGTCAAAGAGCTACGACAGCAGCGCAAGGCTATTCAAGAAGTAATCACTACTCGCAAAGAGGTTATTGCGGCCGCACAAGCTGAAGAAAAAGAGCTACAAAAAAACGAGAAGTCATTAGTTGCTGCCGCCAATGCCGCAGAGAAACAAAGCACTGCCGCAGTATCATTACGCCAGCGCATCCGTGAGCTTACAATGGAAGCTGCCGCATTGCGCGATGCCGAGCAAGCGCAAGGGCGCGAAATAGACAAAACGACAGGGCGTTATCGTGAAATCATAGAAGAAATAGGTCGGCTCAAAGATATTCAAGGCGATATTCAGTCAGCCGGAAATGTATTCGCTAATGATGAAAATCAGTTTGCCGGAATAATCTCCGGCTTAACCGGTTTGTCAGGCGCGTTTTCGGCAGCACAAGGCGCGGTCGGACTTTTCGCCGGAGAGAATGAACATCTGCAAGAAATAATGCTAAAGGTGCAGTCCCTAATGGCTATTACGATGGGATTGCAGCAAGTTCAGCAGACCTTAAACAAGGATTCAGCCTTTTCACTCGTAACGCTCAATGCGGTCAAACAAAAGTGGAACAAGCTGACCGGCAAAAGCGCAGCATCGCAGACCCAAGAAGCGACAGCGACAGCAAGTGCGACAGCGGCACAGAATGCCAACACTACAGCGACAGCAGAAAACGCGACCGTTACGAAAGTCGATACGGCCGCACAGCAAGAGAACAATGCCGTAACGACTGCTGGAGCAGGCGCACAAGCTACAAACACGAGCGCGACAAAAGCAGCGACAACCGCACAGAACGCACATACCGGCGCATTGGTTGCCGGTACTGCCGCATCAAAAGCCATGTCGATTGCAATGCGCGTTTTGAAACTCGCTCTCATATCAACCGGCATAGGCGCGTTGGTCGTACTCGTTGGCGAACTTGTTTCGTGGATTGTCGATTTATGTTCAGCCGAAGACGAAGCCGTCAAACATACACAAGACCTCAATAAAATCAACGAAGATGCGGCAAAGACCTACATTCAAGAACAAGTCGCACTCGAAGACAACATCAAGGCTTGCAAAAACTTTACCGGCTCCAAAGAGCAAGAGAAGAAGAAAGTCAATGAGCTTAACAGCAAATACGGTGAAGCTCTTGGCTATTATGATTCTCTTGAACAGTGGGAGCGCGTATTGACTGAACGCGGCCCCGCGTATTGCGAGATGCTGCGGATGAAAGCCGTTCAGCAAGGTTTGCTTAACAAATACGTTGAAGCATACGTTGAAGCTCTTGAAGTAGCCCACAAAGCCGAAAACGGAGAATTTGACCGCAGTTGGTATAATCCGGCACGTTGGTTTGGAGATTCAAACGAGGAACGCCGGGCGAATATGATTGCAGAAGCCAACAAAGAAGCAGACTATTGGAAAGAAGCGATGACCCAGCAAAAAGCTGACCTCGAAAGATTCCAAAAAGAAAATCACTTCGATGTCGTTCACATTGACCCGAAATCCGGCGGCAATCGCGGTAGCGGCAAGACATTCGACCCCAAAGCAGCGGCACGTGAACAGCGTAAACTACTTGCTGAATATCAAGCTGAAGTCAAAAAATACATAACCGACACCAATAACGCTATCTCGCAAGCGATGATAGACAGCATGGAAGCCGGTTACGGCAAAGAACTCGCTACTATACGCCGGAACGGCGAGAGCCGCAAGAAAGCATGGGAGCAGCAGTTAATCGAGCTTGCCGAAGCAATGCGCGACAACGCTCACGCAATGTTTATGACACAGAACGGAGCCACTGAAGATACTTGGGAAAACTCCGCTCAAGGCAAACGCTCTTTGCAAGATTGGATTGATGAACTACTGAAAAACAAAGATGTCGCAGCTAACTACTCGCAGGGATTAGCCGACATTGCCAATTCAGTAGAGCGTCAACTCGCCGACGTGCGCACAAAATACATGAATCAGCTAATAGATGAATTTGGCTCGTATGAGGACAGATTCGACAAGCTGACTATTGAATGGACTAAAAAGATTAATCAAGTCGCCGCAATCGCGCCCGATATGCTGCCGAAAGCATTAGACAAAATGGAAGAAGCGTTTTCATCGTTGAAAGCCGAGGACTTCAAGAAGACCATTAATTGGGATGTTGTTTTCGGCGACCTTGGCAATCAGTCGCTTCAGTCATTGCAATACTCTCTTGAAAAGGTCAAGACCTATTTTGACCGTGAGAAAGCAAGCATGAGCGTTGAGCAGATAAAGACATTCCAGGAGGCGATAACGGCGATGGAGAATGAGATTGCTTCACGCAACCCATTCACGGCTCTTCATAAGTCATTCAAGGACATATCTACGGCGAAAGACGAGCTTGTTGCGGCTCTCGCCGAAGTTGCGGCCGCACAAACAGCACTCAACGAAGCCGAAGCGGAATACAACGCCGCTTTGCAGGCTAAACATAAGATTCTCGAACTAATCGAAACCGGCGAACTCGCACAAGATTGTCAGGAGCTTGCAGATGCTAACGAGCGTGTCACAGCTTCAGAGAGAAAATTCACTGACGCAAAGACAAAGAGCCTCCAAGCAGACCAACGCGCATTAAATGCCCGGAACAATGTCACTAAGTCATACAAGACATTCGCGACACAACTCAAATCTGCCGGAACAGTCGTTACCGATATCGGCGGCCGTGCGTCAAAGCTCGCCCGGATATTCTCATCCGATATTGCCGACAGTATGGATAAGGCACTCGGCTTTATTGATGAAGTCGTAGACGCAGCCGGAGATGTCATTTCCGCGATTGGAGATGTCGGCAAGAGCGTGTCTAAGAATGTCGCTCAAACTGCCGAAGCAGCCGGAACAGCCACCCAAGCGACCGCACAAGCGACCGCCACTTCAATATCGACAGTTGAAAAAGCATCTATCATTCTGACTGTAATATCTGCCGCATTACAGATTGCGACAGCTATTGCAAGCCTTTTCAATGATGATGAATCCAAGCAGAAAGAAATCGAGCGGCTGCAAGAACGCATCGACCAACTGCAATGGGAGCTTGACAACGCCGACACAGTGCGATTCAAAGAGCGCGTGGGCGATGCCGTGAAGAAGCTGAACAGCGTCTATCGCGATACGACCGAAGAAGTACTCCGCTTGCATCTGACTTCGCAGCAATATGCGAATTGGTTTAACCGCGCTATCGGTCAAATGGTATATCGTAACGAGATTTACGAGAAATCCATTCAGAAACTCGCGGATGCCTATGCAAGTGTCGGATATACCGCTGACAAAGCTCTCGGCGGCAAGAAATATGAGGAATCGCGCAAGCAGATTGAGAATCTCGCAGAGCAACAAATCTTGATTCAGCGGCAAATCAATCAAGAGCGCGACAAAAAAGACACCGACAACGGCAAGATTGAGGATTGGCAACGCCAAATCCAAGAGATTGCGCACGAAATGGCTACAATCATCAATGAGATGCTTGAAGACATTATCGGTGGCTCATCTGAAGATATTTCCAAGCGGCTCGGAGATGCTTTTATGGATGCCGCAGCGCAAGGCGAGGACGCGATGGAAGCGTGGCACTCGACCGTCAAGGACATTATCGCCGACATCACGAAACGAATGCTTATATCGAAATTCATTGAAGAACCTATCGGGCAAATATTCGACAAATACAAGACTCGCTGGTTTGGCTCTGACGGTCGATTCAAAGGCATTGACAACGTGATTAACTCGATGAATGACCTGTCTTCGGACTTGAACGAAGTCGGCTCAAACTTTCAACAAGTTTGGAACAATCTGCCGGACGATATGAAGAAGTGGTTTGCTCCGTTGGATGATGCCGAACGCGAGGGCACTCAAAAAGGAATCGCCACAGCTTCACAAGACAGCGTAGATGAAAATAATGCAAGGCTCTCGATGATTCAAGAGCATACATATACGCTTGTGCAAGGTGTAAAAGAGCTTAACGCGACCGGCACACGGTTACTTGAAGTAGCAACCGGCATCAAAGACAACACCGAAGAAACTAACAAAAAACTCGATGATGTCAAAGAAAACGTCAAAGCTATCAAAGACAGCGTAGATGAAATTGATACTCGCGGATTAAAATTACGGACATGATAAATCAGCTTATTAAATCCATACAGCAAGATTGGCTCAAAGCCAAAGCAAAGGCGCAAGCTCAATGCGAGAGAGCCGGACGGCACGATGTCGCCCGGAAACTCTCCGAGTGCCGTATGTTTGCCGGTTATGAAGATTTCGCGGACTTGGTGCGTCTTATGTTTACAGTGCAAGGAATGGAGTTTATGACAACTTTCGGATTCCCGAAACTCGATACATTCCGAAAGTTCAAGCCGTACAGCCCGGAGCGGTTAGGCGTGTATATCGACTGTGGAGAAATAACGCTTACAGATGTCCGAAATGTCTTTTTGGTGGGAGATACCACCGCCGTGCTGAAATGCCGCGAAACCGCAGCCTATACCGTTTGCCTCATGTGTGGCGCGAAAGCTACGGTCATAGCGTCCGGGTACAGTGTAGTAAAAATCGAGAATGACAAAAAATCACAAGTCGCGATAATGACACAAGACAACGCAAAAGTATTATGATGTTCAACAAACTTTTGATAGACGGCAAAGACGCTTACGCCGAATATGGCGTATTCGTTGAACAGTACGGGTACAAGGCACTCGTACAGATGCCCTCTTTCAAAAAGTTGGAATCTACCGAATGGGATGAGTATGACGGCGAGGAAACCGACCTCACAAGTCCGATTCTCGACACAAAGACATTCGCGATTCAGTTCTGCATCACTGAAATTGATATGGTCGACAATCTTTTTGAATTGCTGTCGGACAAATCATATCACACATTCCATTTTGCAGAACTCTCCAAGTCTTACAAGTTGCGACTTGTCGGAAACCCCTCGCGGTCGGCTCTGATTCATCTCGGCAAAATATCGGTCAACTTCGCAGATGACTTCCCCCCGGTCGTGCTTAACGACTTCATTAATGAAGATGATTTGGACGATTCCAACATCATATTGAATCATAAGCCGTATGCGACAGCTCCAGCCGGATTCAAGCAGAAAGGCTATGAACTTGACGATATAGATTTTTCTCGCTTTGGAATCTATGTGCTTGACGGCACCGATGACAATATAGAGAAAGCTCCGAATGTAAGGGCGAATCTTACCGTCAATGTCAAAAACTCGCCGGGTGTCGTGTATGACAATGACTGGGTAATGTATAAGTCGAAAGATGTAGGACTGAAGTTGTTGATACACGCTCCGAGCATTTCGGACTTTTGGCAACGGTGGTACTCCTTTTGGGCGGTCGTATTGAAGCCGGAATCGCGAAAGTTATATATCGACAACCCGATAGATGAGTTCGAATGTCACTATAAGAGCAACAGCGTGACGACGTTTGACATTCGGCGCAATGGCTCGGTTTGGTGCGAATTTACCACTACGCTCACATTCACGAACTGCCGACCTCTCGGCAATTATTTCGTGCTTGTAACCGAAGACGGAGAGATAGTCATTACCGAGCCGGGAAGCGAGGATGTAGAAATTAACTTGAAACTACACGAATAGATATGGGTGCAATAAGAAAGAAAATATCGGAGCTTACTCCGTCAACCGCATTCAACGGTTTGTGGACTATCGGCGTTGACGCTCTCAATCGGAGTGTCCGCGTGTCGCTGCAATATATTGCAGACACTATCGCATCGTTGAAATCGGGTGTTGAAACCGCTATTGGCAATGCCGACAAAGCAGCGACACGAGCAAATACGGCCGCACAGAATGCCGACAAATCGAGAGCTGCCATCGAAGCCAATGAGCAGACCAGACAAAGCAACGAGCGAGATAGACTGTCAAATGAGCAGACTCGAAATGGCAATGAAACGACACGCATAAACAATGAGAAAGCCCGGAAACAAGCCGAGCAAGCTCGTGCGAAAGCTGAATCCGACAGAGTGACAGAACACGCCACTCTGAAGAAGAACGCTGAAGATGCAACGAAAGCCGCTAACGATGCCGCCAATAGTGTAGATGCTTCAAAGAAAGCTGCCGCAGAAGCAACGAAAGCCGCTAACGATGCCGCCACAAACGCCAATAATGCCGCCACGACTGCAAACAACTCTGCAAAAGAAGCAGACAAACAAGCCGGACGAGCGAAAGAGCAAGCCAACAACCCTCCGAAGATGGGTGAAAATGGTAATTGGTGGCGTTGGGACGAAACCGCGAAGAAGTATGTCGATACCGGTGTACTCGCGAAAGGCGGTGTATTGTATCCGTCATTCATCGTTGACGAAAGCGATATGCACCTTATCATGTACTATCAAGACCAAATCGCCGAAAATCAATTCGTTCTCGACAATGAAACCGGTCACTTAAAATTCATATATCAGTAAACTATGGCAGGTAATCTTTCAATCGACTTAGGAAAAGTCGCAATATCGCCCAAAGGTGCATATTCATCCGCGACCACATACGAGCGTTTAGACCTCGTTTCGTATAATAACGGCGCGTATTTGTCTATCAAAGACGGCAATACAAATCACGCCGTCACAGATGGCGCGTGGTGGTTTTGTGTCGTTTCTGCCGCTGAAGCTCTTGCAGCTGCCGCCAATGCAAACGCCGCAAAGGAGCAAGCGTTGCAGATGGCGAATGTCGCAAATACAGCAGCCGGAAACGCGAACACGCAAGCCGCCGCAGCTTCAGCCGCCGCAGCTGCCGCCACGACAGCAGCGAGTGAAGCGCAGACAGCCAAAGAAGAAACAATCTCGGCAACCGAACTATGCCAGGCACTGATTGACGCTGCATCACAAGTTACCTCGCTTGGATTGCTGCCGTCCGGCATGACGGTTGAATACCCGGAAGAACTCACGCTCGGAAATCTTGCCGAGATATTCATACGCGCTAAATTGCAGCCGGAATACTCACTGCCTAACATCATGTATCTCAGCGACAATAACGCCGTATCAGTCGCGCCGGACGGTCGAATATCAATAAATCACGAGGGTGTCAGTGTGATTCATGTGATACCGACCGGCAACACGCAGCTATATAAGACAATCTCGATAAGGGTAAAATGTGCTGGAATCTCGCTTGTCAACAACCGCAATACGGCGATGATTCTCTCATCGGGCAACTTCCTATTAAACTAACCTCTAATTAACAAAATATGGCATTAACATCAGACCAAGAAGCAGGCGTAATTCAGATGCTTGCAGCGTTTCAGTCCGGCAAACGCATTCAAGACCTGCCGGAAGTCAACGGTACCAATCCGTTCAAGCTCGTAACTCACGTTATTGACGAAGACGGAGAGAGCAAGAAAGCCGCACTCGCTACGATGCTCCCTTATTTGGAGAGCCAGTGCGCCTACGGCATAGAGCGCGACAAGACCGTTTCATCTCCGGCTTGCACACGCATCGGCAACATGGACTTGCACCGCTCACTCCCGATTCACAACCGCATGAAAGGTTGCTTGCTGAATGATGACAGCGAAGTTGTTGAGTATCTGCCGCCGGAATCGTGGCTCGGCTCGACTCGTGACGGCTCACGCGGTCAAGTCATGGTCGAAATCCCTGACCACTACCGCAAGTTTGAAACGAGCGGCAACATACAGCGCGTGAAAATATCAGAACATCCACTTCCCGGCTATCACCACGTGCCTAAAATGTACGTGTCTGCCTATGAAGCATCGTTGCAGCGCACCGGCAACAAACTTTCATCAGTCGTGAATGATTCTGCCGACTTCAGAGGGTGCGGCAATCAGAGTGCATGGGATGGCACATACCGCTCGGCACTCGGTCGCCCGGTCACTCAAATCAGCCGCACGAACTTCCGCACCTATGCGCGTAACCGCAAAGCCGGAAGCACCGAGTGGAACTGCATGACCTACGAAGCACAAAAGACGCTCTATTGGCTCTTTGTGATTGAGTATGCAACGCTCGACAGCCAAGCCGCATACAACGCGGCAAAAGACGCTAACGGCTATGCGCAAGGTGGCTTAGGCGATGGCGTGACAACGTGGGATTGGAGCAGTTGGAGCAATTTTAACGGTAATCATCCTTTCGTTCCATGCGGTCACACTGACAGCCTCGGCAACAATTCGGGCATCGTAGCCTATGAAGCGCACAATGAAGCCGGTGATGTGCTTAAAACATTCAGTGTGCCTCGCTATCGCGGCGTTGAAAATCCGTTCGGTCACATTTGGCAATGGACTGACGGAATCAACGTGCGTATCAGCCCGAACACCCCGACCGGTGACGGACTTAGCAAGGTATTCGTGTGTGCAGACCCGACAAAGTTTACAGATAGCAATTACACCGGCTATGCTCATGTCGGCAATGAAGCTCGAAACGAGGGATATGTCAAAGAAATCATCTTTGGCGAACACGGCGACATTATGCCTTCTGTAAGCTCCGGCGCAGGCTCGACAACGTATTTCTGTGACTACCACTATACGAACATTCCAACGGCTGAAGCTCTGCGCGGTGTCCTTTTCGGCGGTGCTGCGTATTGCGGCGCGTATGCCGGTTTTGC
The DNA here is from genome assembly GCF_004766125.1 of Duncaniella freteri. Classification (NCBI taxonomy): domain Bacteria; kingdom Pseudomonadati; phylum Bacteroidota; class Bacteroidia; order Bacteroidales; family Muribaculaceae; genus Duncaniella; species Duncaniella freteri. The sequence continues at coordinate 28,061 of NZ_SJSA01000003.1, read as the reverse complement.
GTATGCGTACTCGTCTGACACGCCCTCGGATACGTCTGCGGATTTCGGCTCCCGTCTTTGCTTTATCCCCCAAGCGTAACACGGCACGCCGCGCCCACAAAATACGACAAGTAACATAATAATCCACAACGCAATGGAAAATAAACAAGAAATCGAAAACAAAGAGAGAGTCGATGATGGCTCACTTGACTTCCTCCAAATTCCGGCTGACGAAACAAACAAGCAGTTCAACTGCAAAGAAACGAATCAGCAGCATCTCATCAACACCACTTTTTGGGTGTGTGACTTCTTCGAGGGAATGAAGACGAAGTTTGGCGAGAATCGCGTCCTCGTGAAAATCAAGATGAATCTTGAAGACCCGGAGAAAGACGCTCGAAAGTTCTTTACCAACTCGCGTGATATACGATACGTTCTCAACGAGATTAAGAAGCGCAACGCTTTTCCTCGCAGAGTGACCCTCAAAGTGAACGGCAACCGATATTACTTCGAGTGACGATATAAGGTTGATTGCTCTTGCGGTGTCCTTTTCAGCGGTAATGCGAATAACAGCGCGAATGCCGGTTTTGCGTATGCGAACTCGAATAACACGCCCTCGAATACGAATGCGAATATCAGATCCCGTCAATGATTTTCAATTTGGTAAAAAATATACAAAACTCGGAGCAATGACCCTGCCCCTTGGCAAAAAACATCACCTCAAAACGGAGTTAGTAAGCAGCGCGGAGTAATCCGCGTTGCTAAAAGCCCCAACAATGAAAAGCAAAGCGAATGAAGCGAATAGGAAACTTATATGAGAAAATAATCTCATTGGAGAATCTTCGACTTGCCGATGAAAAGGCGAGGCGCGGAAAACTTCGCTCCTACGGTGTGCGACTTCACGACAAGAACCGTGAAGCCAACATCATCGCGCTTCACGAGCAACTGAAGAATCGGGCGTTTGTCAATTCGCCCTATTCGACATTCACAATCTACGAGCCGAAAGAACGATTGATTTTCCGACTGCCGTACTATCCCGACCGCATACTCCACCATGCAATAATGAATGTGTTAGAGCCTATTTGGGTATCAACATTTACAGTTGACACATACAGTTGCATCAAAGGTCGCGGCATTCACGGCGCAATGCGGAAAGTCAAGAAAGCACTTCGCGACAAAGAGAACACGCGCTATTGCCTTAAAATAGACGTGCGCAAGTTCTATCCGTCTATTGACCACGACATACTGAAGCAAGTTGTCCGGCGAAAAATCAAATGCGCCGACACGCTCAAACTCTTAGACACGATAATTGACAGCACTGACGGCGTGCCTATCGGAAACTACCTAAGCCAATACTTCGCCAATCTCATGCTTGCTTACTTCGACCATTGGATTAAAGAAGTCAAGCGTATAAAGTATTATTTCCGATATGCTGACGATATGGTGTTTCTCTCATCGAGCAAAGAGGAACTTCAAGCGTTGCTCAAAGACATAAAAGCATACCTCGCTACACTCAAATTGAATCTAAAGGGTAATGAGCAAGTGTTTCCAATCGCCGAGAGCCGAAACGACAAACACGGTCGCGGATTGGATTTTGTCGGTTTCGTCTTCTATCACAATCAGACGCTGATACGCAAAGGCATCAAGAAGAATTTTTGCCGCGCAGCAGCCCGATTGAACAAACGCAGTGACATATCCGCCGCCGATTACAAACAACAGCTTTGCAGTTGGTTTGGATGGGCGAAAGTATGCAACTCAAAACATCTACTAAAAACAATCATCAAACCCCAATTTTATGAAACGTGCATTTTACGATGAAATGCCTTCTACTCTGGAGGCAGTCGGCAACGGAAGCTATCTCTACCGTTGGGACATTCAAGAAGAAGCAAAGCCCGCAACTGAACATTCAGCCGCTGACGGCGAAACAGCCAACGCGCAGGAGAGCGGCACGCAGTACTCGTGCCTGGAAGTCGTTGTGTGGTCGCCGGTGTCAAGTAACGCCATACTCGAAGCCGTCATTTCCGCTATGTGGCCGAACAATCGCGAACAGAAGTTAATCAACGACTACAACGCCGCGCAGCTCGGTTGTTTCGGCTCCAAAACCGGCGAAAAGGCACAGTCTGCCATCAACGCATACAAAGCATTCCTCACGCAGCGCGATTCCATCAAATCACAGGTTGACGCGGACTGTGAAGAATTAAACATCGAATAATCGACACCCACATGATAACGCTCCATTTCAATAACAAGACTCTAAAAATCTACGAGGACGATAGTTCTTACCGCTACCGTGCCCTTGGAGAGAAGACCACTCTAACACTCAAATTTTCGATGCCGGAATTTATCGAAATCCCGGTCGGAGCTTGGTGCGAGTATCAAGGCGAAGTCTATACGCTCAACAAGCCGGAGAACTTCAAGAAAAGCGGAACTCGTAGGCTTGAATACACTCTGACGCTTGGCGACCCATCCGAATTGCTCGGCGAATACAAAATGCGCAACACAGTAGACCACCGCTTGAAGTGGTCGTTGTGCGCAAAGCCTCACGAGTTTATTGAGATAATCGTTGCGAATCTCAATCAACGCGCCGGAGGTGGCTGGAGTGTGGGCGAATGTATTGACGTGACCGAAAAGACGGTTGAGTTTAATCATTCATATTGCGATGCAGCGTTACAGAGTGTGGCAGAAGTGTTTAACACGGAGTTTGAAATCATAGGTAAGGTGATTCATCTTCGTAAAGTAGAATACTTCAAGAATGACCCACTGCCGCTTGGCTACGGCAAAGGCAACGGATTCAAACCGGGTGTCGGACGCTCGACCGACAGCGGACAAGTGCCGGTCAAGAGGCTCTACGTTCAAGGCGGCTCACGAAATATAGACCGCTCCAAGTATGGTGCGCCGGACTTATTGCTCCCGAAAGGTCAGACGCTCGAATATGAGGGGCGTGTCTATAAAGCCGACAGTGACGGTTACTTCATAGAACGCTACGACATAATATCTTCAGCACGCAAAGAGGATAGCTTCGATTGTTCGGAAATATACCCCTCTCGTGTCGGCGAAGTTACTTCAGTCGTGACAGTCGATGCAAATAAGAATTGGTATGACTTTGTGGATAACACGATACCGAGCAATCTTAACTTCAACGACTATCTGATTGAGGGCGAAACAGCTACAATCATCTTTCAAAGCGGAATGCTTGCCGGAGATGAAAAGCAGTTTGAATTTAAGTACGACCACGATAAGCGGCGTTTTGAACTCAAACCGCAAGAGATAGACGGCATTACAATGCCGAATGCGTCTTACATTCCACAAGTCGGCGATAAGTACGCTGTCTTCGGAATCATGCTGCCTAACGAATACATACGCAACGATGCCGACAAATCCGGCGCATCTTGGGAGATGTTCAGAGAAGCGGCGCGATACTTGTACGAGAACGAAGACCCGAAATTTACTTTTAGCGGAGAGCTTCAGTCGCTCTACACTAAAAAGAATTGGTTGCGCATCGGCGGCCGTCTTAAAATCGGAAGCTATATACTCTTTACTGACGAACAGTTTGCAAAAGACGGCGTGCCTATCCGAATCGTAGGCATAAAAGAAAATCTATCATCTCCATATTCGCCAATCATCACTATCTCAAACGAATCTCGCGGAACAAGTGTAAGCTCAAAACTGAAAGAGATAGACCAAAACGAAGTGAAGATTGATGAAGCTCACGGCGATGCGATACGATTCACAAAACGCAGATTCCGCGATGCAACCGAAACGATGTCGATGCTTGAAGATGCCTTGCTCGACAACTTCACGAACTCAATAAATCCAATAGCAGTCCGAACAATGCAGATGCTTGTCGGAGACGAGAGTTTGCAGTTCCGTTTCGTTCAGAGCCGGACTTCACTTGTCGCGGTCGGATTCAATATCACTTACAATGACACGACAAAACAATTAAGCTGCCCTCACGGATATTTACAACATCTGACACTCGGAATCAACACACTTGCACCGTCCCATACCCCGAATGAATATCTTATTTGGGAGATGAACGGCTATCAGTCGCCACAACTTACTGACGGCTCTAAACAGTACTATCTGTATGCAAGAGTGCATCGTACTAACACCTCGGCTGTAGGCTCATTCCTATTGTCGCCTACGGCAATCGCGATGAAGCAAGAAGCAAATTATTATCACTTGCTCGTAGGCGTGCTGAACAGCGAATATGACGGAGAGCGCAGTTTCGCTACCCTATACGGTTTCACAGAGATATTGCCAGGGCGCGTGACAACGGACAAAGTTGTGTCGGCTGACGGCAACAGTTTCTTTGATATGCTTGCTAACGCATTCAAGCTCGGCAACAAGCTCCGTTTCAACATCAACGGCGACAATAAGCTCATTCTTAACGGAACGATGGTGCAAAGCGAGAGTGGAGATGAATTTCCGGTGCCTTGCTATCGCGGTGTTTGGAACTCTCAAACAACGTATTACAAAGGCGACCTCGTTTCATACAATGACGGTAGAGGCACTTCAATGTATGTTTGTATTGCTCCATCTTATTGTACCGGACGCGTGCCCGGCGGCGATGACAATGCTTATTGGTCGTTGTACGCATCTCAAGGTACAAACGGCGATTGGAGCAAGCTCATATATCGCTATTCAATCAACAGACCGACTACGCCGGAGGGCAATTCGCCTGCCGGTTGGAGTGACACGCCCGACAAAGACACTATCACTTTCAATCACGGCTCAACTTTCACGTACAAGGACGGCTATCGCGTTTCTCCGGCTACTGCCGATGGCAATCTCTCGAAAAACCGAATCAGCTTCACGACCCGGACTGCAAATCAGACTATCGCGATAGAGCTTGTAGTTTCATCTGAAGAAAACTATGACTTCGGCATTCTCGGCATACTTGATGATGCCGGAATGACCCGCACGACCAACTATGCCGCAAGAATCAGCGGCAAAAAGTCTGAAGTCTTTTATGTGAATGTGCCAACGCCCGGAAGCCATTTTGTTGAAGTCGGCTATGCGAAAGACTCATCAACCTCGCAGAATGAAGATTGCGTGAAATATCGAATCTTGACAGTTGAAAATTGTTGGGTGTCGGTAGGTCGTTTCAACGGTATGTCGAAAAATGTTGGAGCGTGGAGCGTGCCGGTGCCGTTCTCAATCGACACAACCGACACGGAGCGCATATATTTGTTATCAGACAGCGACACCGTGCCGGGTACTCCATACAGTGACCCACATATTGACGATTATGTGCCACCACTGACAAACAACGAGTATGCCGCTGATAAATCTTATAGTGTCGGTGCGTTGGTAAGATACAATAACCGGTATTATAAGGCTATCAAAGCAAGCAGCAGCGGCAATGCTCATAACCCCAGCGATTCAACGTATTGGACGGTCGTAAACTCTTGGACTGACAATCCGAGCGGTGTAACATATACGCATCAGTACGAATTTGAATCAGTCCGATACAAGCGTGACGGCGTTTGGGGTGCATTCTCAACGCCGACACTATGGCTACGATATGCCCTCAACGGCGACTTCACGGAATACCGATACGCAGTCAACGGCTCAAAGGCAAGTGCGCCGGCACTTGCCTCAAAGAATCGTAACCCAAGCGGTTGGAGCGTAGGACAGCCGACACTCGGAACGCTTCAGTATATGTGGCGCACGTTTGCCAAAATATCGGGCGAAACAAACGAATTACTCTCTGATTGGAGTAGCCCGGTGCGGGTAACGCCCTATGACGGTGTTGACGGTAAGCCAGGCAAAGACGGCAAAAGCCCCGTATTGGTTTTCTGCGGCAAGTATGACAACACGAAGACATATTACGGCAATGAACATAGATTAGACGCAGTAAAATACGGCAACGAGTATTATATTGCAAGGATTGATGCCGGAACATTCTCCGGCGTGACTCCCGACAGTACCTCAAAATGGAACTCGTTTGGTGCTTCATTCGAGAGCATTGCGACTAACTTGTTGTTAGCCGAGGGCGCGAACATTGGCGATTGGTTTATCAAAGCCGGTCAGATAGTTTCAACGCTCGATGACACAGCAGCAAACCGAATACTCCTGCAAGTCGGTCGATATGTCGGCTCAACATTCATCTATGAGCCTAAAATCATTCTTGAAACCGATACTTCGAGCGGCGACCATATCATGCCCGGAGAATCGAGCAGAGGCGCAGTGGTAACATTAGACGCAACGAGCGGCCTTGTCGAAACTCGCTCAAAGCAGAATTACGATGTTAGCTATATGTCGCCGTCCGGCATATTTGCTAACAGAGCCGGAACGGAAGCAATGTCAGCTACAACCGGGCGAACATTCCGCGCTTCACTTGTCGGACTTGGTTTTGCCAATGTTGATAAGAGCGAATGGAACATTGATAAACTCAGCACTCTTGTCATGGGCGTTTATGGCAGCGCACAAAACTCCGGGACTGCAATGGCTGTCGGAGGATTCTTTGATAAGCTCTATGCGCACGGACTGATACTGCACCGCCGAGCAGTCAGCGGTAGTAATCAAACTGTGTACCTAAGCTATAATCACACTATCGTAGTTGGTTATACTTCCGACCAAGCGACTGTATATCTCCCCTCCAACCCTTACGAGGGGCAAGTGATATTCGTTAAACAATGGTGGACTGGCAGCATGAGATTTAAGCCTCGTTCCGGGCATCATATCTACGATGATGCAACCGAAAATGATTACTACGATTTTTCCGAAGGGCAAGGCGGAATGTTCGTCTTCTCTATCGGATATGTGACTTCCGGAAATACTACAACTAAAAAAGAGTCGTGGCTTGTGTCACGATGGAAATACTAATCAATATGACAGAATACGGATATATCGAAAATGGATATTTGAGGGCGATTGAGTTGACCCCCCAAATCTACAAGCGTAAACAAGAAGACGGAACAGTCGCGAGTGTAGAAGTTTCCATTGAAGAGCAAATCGCGGCACTCCCGGATATTTGGAAGCCGGTAGAACCGATTGACGAAAGTCAAATGATAGCCGACGATGAAGATTGCATCGTCGTGCCAATACCATACGATGCCGGAGATTGTATCAAATATCGCTACGAGCGGAAATTTGATACCCAAAAGGTACGCAAGCAGATTCAAGACCTAAAAGACAATCTCGCCGCGACTGACTACCGCGTGACTAAATGTTATGAAGCATCTTTGCTCGGCGACACACTGCCCTATGACATAGCGCAGTTGCATTCAGAAAGGCAGACTGTACGAGATAGAATCAACGAGCTTGAAGCGTTGTTGTAGAGCGAGTAAAAAATTTTACCCAAAATAGTACCTATTAAGTATTATTTTCCTATCTTTGCGGTAAAATCAGTTTATCACAACTCCAATGGAACATCACTCTCTACACGAAGCCATGCAGGCGTTGCTCTCATCGCTCTTTTGTGACTTCTACGACACAATGCAAGGGTGGTTGTACGCAGCGATAGCATTCATATTGGCAGACCTTCGATTCGGCATATTAGCCGCGAAAAAACGTGGAGATGAAATAAGAGGCTCACGTATGCGCCGCCGCACTATGAACAAAGTACTCGATTACTCGTGTTGGATGTTTGTCGCCTACACGTGTCGCAATTCATTCGGTGCGCTATTCGGCGTGCCGGTCGTATCTGCCGCAATAGTAATGTACGTGTACCTCAACGAACTTGCAAGCATAGGAAACAACTATGCAGACTACAAAGGGCTTAAAAAAAAGTTGAACTTTTGGAAGCTCGTACCCGGACGGCATGACATTGAACGTGCCTTAGAAGATGTTGAACCCAAAAGCACAGTTAAAGATGAAAGTGTTAATACTTGACAACGGACACGGAAAGAACACGCCCGGAAAATGCAGCCCCGACAAGAGAATACTTGAATACGAGTGGGCGCGTGATATGGTGCGCCGTATTGCAGAGAAAGCGTGTTTAGCTGGAATCCATACCGAAATTGTTGTGCCGGAAGAATCAGACATACCGCTAAGGGAGCGTGTGCGCAGAGTAAATGCGTTGTGCGCCAAATACGGAACACAGAATTGCGCATTAATCTCGGTGCATATCAACGCTGCCGGAAACGAAGGGAAGTGGCTCAATGCGCGTGGATGGACCGGGTGGGTTGCTCCCAAATCATCGCAGAAGTCGAAGACTCTTGCACGATTGCTATACATTGAAGCAAGCCGAGCCGGATTGCAGGGCAATCGACTGCCCTCATCATCGTGCTATTGGGTAGGAAACTTCGCAATCGTGCGTGACACAAAATGCCCGGCGGTGCTTACCGAGAATCTATTTCAAGACAACAAAGATGATGTTGAATATCTCGTAAGCGAGTCTGGCAAAGAAGCCATAGCCACGTTACACATTGACGCGATAAAAAAGTATTTCGAGAACAACTAAATCACGACTTATGACTAACAACCGCATCTTGCCGCTTTTAGTCGGCTTGCTGATTGCCGCAATGGCGGAATCGTGCGGCTCGGCTCGAAAAATCGTGCAAAGCTCCACCGAGCAGCACATCACAGCTTCACAGAGTGAAGACCGCCATGACGAGAGCCAAAGCAAAGAAGCCGTCAACCTCTCGCAGAACATTAACGAAACTACAAATGCCGTTATCGAGTTTACGAAAGTAGAATATAATGACGGTACTTGTGAAACTGACACTACGAAACGCGCCGGAGATACTGCAACTCCCAAGCCTCGCAACCGAGAGAGCAAGAAACCTCCCAATAATCACGGCGGCATAAAAGCAATTACCACCGGGCGCATCAACATTAACAATAATCGAAACGCCACGACCGACGCCGACATAGTGACTGAAGATAAATCACAGTCCGATGAAAGCATTGATTCCTCACGTGACGAAGACAACGGCACCGAAGTAAAATCTGACGAAAAGCCAATACGCGGAACACTCTACCACCTTTGCGCAATTACCGGCGCAATAGCCACGGTAATTTCGTTATGCGTCATAGTCCGCAGATTACGCCGCCGGTTATGTCATAAGGACTAACTCATTTTGTTTTGTTAATAATATATTGGATATTAGCCGCGTTGAGAAATGCGGCTAATGTTTGAAAACTCATAATTATTGACTACCTTTGTGGTCGATGATTTCTTTCAATCATCATTTGCGTTGAAGCACTCCGAATCGTGAATTTTCTCGGCTCGGAGTGCTTGTTTTTTACATTTTTGTTGTTATTTTGTGACTTTCAAAACGTATAAGAGATTATATTATATTATTACACAAATAGTTACCTTACATATACCCACATTCTGCATCGGCAAGTAATGGTTGATTATCAATGCGTTAAATTGATAGTAATTGACTATTACTGAACGATAAAACTTAAATCTTACAAGAACGCCTAATGCTGATAACTGTCAGTGCTAGGCGTTTTTATGCACTATTTTGTACGGATTTTGTACGACAGCGACTCATTTCACCACAAGCGTCAGCAAGGTGGTGGAGAAAGTTGACAATGGTTGTCAATGGTTTACGAACATTTACAAACAACGGAGAAATCTCCACAAATGAAATGAGTAGCAACATTAGAATTGAGAAAATTTGCGAGTGGTGTGGCAAACAATTCACCGCTCAGACTACCGTCACTCGCTTCTGCTCGAAGCGATGTGCGGAGCACTCCTATAAGGAGCGAATGAGACAGCAGAAGATTCAACTCGCAAACTCAACTGTGCCAGCGACGACATCTGCTATTAAGGAGAAAGATTATCTGACAGTCGCGGAAACAGCGCAAGTGCTGGGTATGACTCGGCAGGGTATTTATAAACTGATTTATCGCGGTAATCTTGTTGCGGCCAAACTCAGTTCTCGTTTGACACTTATCAAACGTGAGAGTATAGACAAAATGCTTGATGGTTCCCCATATACAAAAAGGGAAACCAATGAAAAGAAAACGATAAGTGAGTTTTATACTCGCGCAGAAATTCGTGAGAAGTTCGGGGTCAAGGATTCGTGGATATACAAGGTCGTTGCCGAGAACAATGTGCCTAAGACCATTCTTCGTGGTAAGGCATATTTCAGCAAGAGCCATATCGACCGGCTTTTCTCTGCGAGAAAGGAGAATCCGGAAATTACGGAGTGGTATTCGGTCGAGGATATTCAGTCAAAGTATGGTATGACTCTCTCTGCGATATATTCTCTGGTGTCGAAAATCGGTATACCAAAGCGCAAAGAGGGTTCAAAGGTCTACTATTCCAAATATCACTTCGATGTGGCCAAGGGTGCTAAGTCAGCCGAGGATGTAGAGTTTATTTCGGTGGCTGATGCCATGGAGAAATACTTATTGACCCGTGACCAGCTGTATCACTACGTCAAAAGATACAAGATAACCAAGCTCCGCTGTGGTAAGCATGTCAAACTGAACGCCAAAGAGTTAGCCGAGTTATTCAACCCAAAGATTGAGTTATAATCCGGTGATTTTTCTCACCGGGCAACCACCTCTTTCCCTAACACATTATAAATCTAAAACAGCATAATATGGAATCAGCAACAATCACCAAAGTGACCCTCCGAAAAGAAAAACTCCGCAGCGGCAAACTGTCGCTCTATCTCGACTACTACCCACCCATCTGGAATCCGCACATCAAGAAGATGTCGCGCCGGGAGTTTCTCGGTCTGTATCTCATCGGTAATCCAAAAGACAAGTTCGAGCTTGATTACAACGAGGAAATCATGCTCAAAGCCCGTGGCATCCGTGCCACCCGCGAACTGGCAATCATCAATGAGGAGTTTGGCTTCCTTGACCGCACCAAGAAACAAGCGGACTTTCTTGAATACTTCGAGAGCAAGACCAAAGAGAAATATCAGAAATGGGAAATCGTCTATAAACACTTCAAGGACTTCTGTAATGGCAGATGTCTGATGAAAGACGTGACTATCGGACTGTGTAACGACTTTCGCACCTACATTCTCAGAATCGGGGTGAAACAAACGGGCAACATAATCTCACGCAACTCTGCCGCCGGATACTGGTCAACCTTCCGCGCTCTGTTGAAGTTGGCATATAAGGAAGGCTGGCTCCGTGAGAACGTCAATGACTACCTTGACCGCATTGACTGGGAGGAACCGAAAATCAACTATCTCGAAATCGAGGAGGTTAAGAAACTGGCTGCCACGCCATGCAAAGTCGATGTACTAAAACGTGCATCACTCTTCGCCTGTATGACAGGACTTCGCATCAGCGATATTCTCCAGCTCCGTTGGGAGAATATTGAGTTGTCACCCGATGGCGGCTACTGTATGCGCATCCGTACCCAGAAAACTAAGACGCAGGCAACACTGCCATTGAGCGATGAAGCCTTGTCGTACTGTGGTGAACAAGGTCGAGGCATGGTATTCAAAGGACTGAGCCGTGCCCATACCCGCGAACCGTTCAAGAAATGGCTAAAAGATGCCGGTATCAAGAAGAAATTTACCTTCCACGGTCTTCGCCACACCTACGCTACACTTCTGATTACCAACGGTACAGATATCTACACCGTCAGCAAGATGCTAACGCATAAAAACGTCGCCACGACTCAGATATATGCAGAGGTCATCAGCCAGAAGAAGCGTGATGCCGCCAACTCAATCACCCTCAAATGATTGATAAGGTTAAAGCTCAAAGCAGGCACCGCAAAAACACCGATCAAAACACCACAAAAACACCGATTGAAATGCCGCAAAAACACCGATTAAAACGCCACAAAAACACCGATTTGTGTTGAATCATCATAACCTGTGTACGCTGAAAGCTACGCGATGCCGCTAAAATTCAATTATCCTGAAATAAAATAATTAGCATATAAGCTAACACTCTCGAAATTTTGTTATATCTTTGTAGACGAATTATGAGTAAGAAAGTAAAAATAGAGCCTGTGAGGTCTTCCGAATCGGCAAGCCTCTACACCATCATCTTTGAGGATGGTGATATGTCGGAGTTCGCAAAATTCCTTAACCGCTTCAAGGACAATGGCAAACTCCAGCGTGACTATCAGCTGATTCTGTATGCCCTGCAAAAAATTCTGGAAAATGGAGTGCAGGAACGATATTTCCGTCCCGAGGGGAAATATGCAGACAGAGTATGCGCACTCCCGATTGACTCAGGCAAACTGAGATTATATTGCCTGAGAATTTCGGATAAAATATTGATTCTTGGCAATGGAGGTATTAAGCAAACAAAGACATACAATGAGAATCAGGAACTCAATGGTTATGTCATGGATCTTCAGAAATTTGATGCGCTATTAAAAGCAGCTGAGAAAGAAGGATCCATCATTGTCGAAGAAACAGTCCTGAATGGAATAACCGATAAAACATTTGAGTTATGAAAACTACAGCCCAACTATTCGATGAATGTCTTGCTACCGTTAAGAACGATGTCAAGATGGAACTTGACATGTCGTTTGCCTTGGCCGATAAGATTGACATGATTCTTCGTGAAAAGAATATCAGTCAGAAACAGTTGGCAAAAAAGATGGGCAAGACCGAAGCAGAAGTATCTCGATGGCTTGGAGGCACTCATAATTTCACACTGAGAACGATAGCAAAGATTTCCGATGCTCTCGGCGTCAAACTTTTAACCATATAGTGTGATGGAAAGCAATACCTCTAATCACGATGACAAGATAATGCATTGCTCAACTTTCGACGAGCTTCTTGATGCAGAATATGGCAAGCCCGGCACCTCGGAGCGGGAACAGTTCGACGCTGATGCGGCGGCGTTCTGTCTGGCAGAGACACTCAAAGAAGAACGTCTCAAAGCCGGACTGACCCAACAGCAGCTCGCTGAGCGTATCGGTACTAAGAAAACCTATATCTCTCGTCTGGAAAACGGCAAATCTGATGTCCAGCTCAGCACCCTCTTCCGAATCTTTGAGGGTCTCGGCAGAAGGGTATCTTTGACCATCCTGTAAATAGACAATAATCTTCAGACTGGCTCAAAAAAAATCGCACAAAATAGTCGTAGTTTGAGCTATTATTGCTATATTTGCAACCTAATAGACGCAAGTACGACTATGGAAGAGAATATATACATGTTACCTGACAGTGAAATCCGCCGTCGGCTGGGACAAAAAATAAGGCATCTGCGACTCCGACAGAACTTCACTCAGACATCACTCGCAGAACAGGCGCAAGTCTCATTGACGACACTAAAGAGAATCGAGAAAGGCGATATAAGCTATTTCGATTCCCTGATGCGCGTGCTTCGCATACTTGGCGAACTGGATGTGTTCTCGTCACTCATTAAGGAAGATGAGATGAGTCCCAATGAATATTTCGAGTTTGTCGAAGCAAGCAAGAAGAAGCAGCGCAAACGCGCAAGCGGCAATAACAAGACCAACACACAACCTAATACCGAGGAATCAGAATGGTAGATATAGCAAGAGTAAACCTGTATGGTCAACCCGTCGGTACATTCCGATGGGACAGCAACCGCCAGCTGGCACATTTCGAGTATGCCGAAAGCTTCATAGGCAAAGGTCTTGAACCCTCGCCGCTTCTGATGCCTGTGCGTCAGGGAAGGGTGTATTCATTCTCCGACATAGGTCGTGAGACGTTCAAGGGACTTCCCGGTATGCTTGCAGATTCATTGCCCGATACTTACGGACGAGCATTGTTCGACCGCTGGCTTGCGCTGACCGGGCGTAGCAGCGGGAACGCTGTGGAGACGTTATGTTTTCTTGGGAAACGCTGTATGGGAGCGTTGGAGTTTGAACCGGCCATGGATGCGCCCTATGGTCCCGATGTCAGAATAGAACTTGATTCCCTTGTTGAAGTGGCAAGCGAAGCACTGTCGGAAAAGGAAGAATTTGGAGCTAATCTTGAAGAGGACAAGAAGGCGGCAATAGCCGAGATAGTGCGACTTGGTACCTCTGCCGGAGGACAGAGGGCGAAAGCCATCATAGCCTACAATCCATCGACCGGGGAAGTTCGTTCAGGACAGATTGAAGCCCCGGAAGGCTTTGACTATTATCTGATAAAACTCGACGGTGTAACCGCTGAAGCCGGATTCAGGGAAACTCAGAATTTCGGCCGACTGGAATACTCTTTCTATCGGCTTGTAAAGGAATGCGGCATAGAAATGTCGGATTGCAGTCTGATAGAAGAGAATGGACGCGCCCATTTTCTCACCAAGCGTTTTGACCGCCGGAATGGTGAGAAAATTCATATGCAGACACTCTGTGGTATAGCGCATTATGATTATCGTAATCCCCGTTCATACTCTTACGAGCAGGCGTTCAACGTGATGAGAGCATTGAGACTGCCATACTCACAGGCACAGGAAATGTATCGTCGCATGGTATTCAATGTTGTAATCCGCAATCAGGATGACCACACAAAAAACATATCCTTCCTTATGGACAGACAAGGGAAATGGACTCTTTCGCCGGCATACGACATGGGATTTGCCTATAATCCGAAGGGTGGATGGACAGCACAGCACCAGATGTCAATAAACGGAAAGTTTGACGACATCACTCGCCAAGACCTTTTGGAATTTGCGAGACACAACAATATAAAGGAAGCTACTGAAATAATTGACCGTATTGCCGAAGTGTCTTCACGCTGGCCTCTCTTGGCAAGGGAATGTGAAGTTCCCCAGCCCATGATAGATGCCATTATGCCGAATTTGAAGCTCTCTATATAATACATCCTTCTTCGCAAAGATTTCTATAATGATGAAAATATATCCTGACAAAGACAAAGCATTTCCAAATTCTGCGATTCCGAGCATTTGCTACATAAAAAATGTGGTGAAGAATCCGAGAATCATTATCGGAGATTATACATATTACGATGATATAGACGGAGCCGACAGATTTGAGGAACACGTTACACATTTCTATGAGTTCATCGGTGATAGGCTGATAATCGGTAACTTTTGCGCCATTGCTAAGGGAGTTACTTTTATTATGAACGGCGCCAATCATCGGATGGATTGCGCCACCACCTATCCTTTCTACATAATGGGAGGAGATTGGGGAGGTGCGATTGCTCCGGTAATGGATGAATTGCCGCTCAAAGGTGACACAGTCATCGGCAATGATGTGTGGATCGGGCAAAATGTGACAATCATGCCCGGCGTGCATATTGGCGACGGAGCCATAATCGGCACAAATGCCACGGTTGCCTCCGACATTCCTCAATATTCGATAGCCGTGGGCAATCCGGCAAAAGTCATACGCCGCAGATTTGACGATGAAATGATAGACCTGTTGGAGCGTCTACAATGGTGGAACCGTCCCATTGAAGAGGTTGATACATTGATTCCTATACTCTCAAATCCAGATATAGCCCAGGCAAAAATTGATATAGCGGAATATCTCCGCATTCAATACGATTAAATTGTGGCCTTACCTGAACGAACAAAACAGTGGGTTAAATTGTCTATAAAGACGTGAATATTTAACCCACTGTTTTATTTATGAAGGAAACGCCCCAGCGCTTGAGGAGCCTCGCTCCCCCTACCCGGGACAAAATTTTTATCTGGAGTGCCGTGGTTGCCGGTTGCGGCATCATGGCTTTACTTGGTCGTCATGCCGCCATAACCCGTTTCGGCACTGACGAATTTACCGGCAATGTTCTCTTTGCCGTTTTCTTTGTCCTCACAATCGGTCTATATTGCGGATTCCAGTCGGCAGTCGAAGATGTTTTCAATCGTCTTTCAACTCTTTTTCGCCGTCGTGAAGTTATGGCTATTGCTGAAACTGCCAACGGTGAGAAAATGCACGTTTCAGTTGAAGAACCATCAGTAACAATGACGCAATATTTCGAGACCAACTCAGAAGTGTCTGACATTGAAGAGAGCAATGCAACTTTTGAGAAATCAACGGACAAAGCACCGTTTGAGGTCTTGGAAGTTGTAGACGATATGCGTCATATCCGTTTCTCGGACGGAGAGGAAGCCTATGTGGGTATTGGTCTATCTGATGAAGAGATTATCCTTGAAAAAGCGTATAACGATTCAAGAGATTATGATGCCGAACTTGAAGAGGCATACAAGGAGTATCTTGACTCTATGACTGCGGAAGAACGATATGACCACGACCACGGTATTAAACGCGTTAAAAAGAAGAGAGAATATGGTGAAGAAGTAGGTTTCTTTTCATCAGTATCAGTTCAAGAGATCCACAACAATCCGGATGGAACTACTTTGATCGAGGAAACAGAGCAAGAGGTCTATGTTACTCCCGACGGTTCGGTGTATTATCTCGAAGACATGGGTCCAATATGCAATTTTTATGAGAAATACAAAGACACCATAGAAACGCATGAAGAAATAATCACAAGAAAACAACAATGTGATGAGGCGTTTGAGGAGATGCAACGTCACGAAGAATTATATAATCTTGAACAGGTGTCGTTTATATGTGCATATATCACACATACCATGAAACAATTCATGGAGTCTCACGAACTCGATAAACTTCATAAGAACGCTGAAAAATGGACTAAAAATCCCATAGCTAAATTCGCTTCTGTTCGGCTCCGAAGCAATCACCTGTCGAAAGAAGACATCAAACATCTTTGTTACAATGTCGGCAAGTTCCTGAATCTTAAGGGGAATGAAATTGCACTATTCGTCAAAAATGTATTTGCAGAGAGTTTTGACACCGTAAAAATAGGAACAATTATAGCAAAACTTGCAGATAAGAATCCAAAGAAGGATCGTATTCCTTTACTGTCAGCCAAAGAAATGAATTATCTCTTTGAACACTATAAACGCTATAAGACAATCAACCTCGACATTATACCCAAAAGATTGGCGGAGGAAGAGGCTAAAGCCAAATTAGAGGCTGCAAAAAAGAAAAGCGGGAAATAACAAGGAAATCCTAAGTATATTACAGGCGAATAGTCGGGACAAAAGTCATGACTATTCGCCTATTTTGCTATAACTCAATCTCATAAAGTACATGAACACATAGCGGTGAAGCATCTGACAGTTTCGGGTGATTAAACTCTCCAGCCTTTACCATGCCAATCTTCTGCATCACACGTTCTGAAGGAGCATTAATTTTGGCTGTGAAAGAAAACAACCGTTCAATTCCTGATTTTTTTGCCAATTTCAAAACTGATCTTGCCGCCTCAGTTGCATATCCCTTATTGTGATAATCGGCTGCAAGTCGCCAGCCTATCTCAACTCCGGGAGTAAAAACTGCATCGAAGCCTATCCCATGAAGCCCGACATATCCGATGAATTCTCCGGTAGACTTTATTTCCACTGCATAAAGCCCCCAACCCTTTTGATTGAACTCATCCTGTATCCGTTTGTAAAATGCCATAGTTTCCCCATCACTCAGTATAGCCGGGAAATAGCGCATTACCTGTTCATCCTTATTCATAGCAATGAACAATGGTAAATCTTCCGGTTTCCACGAACGTAAAATAAGCCTTTCAGTTTCGATATATACCATAATGAATCTCAATTATAACGCAAATTTACTCAACTTTCCACACCAATGAAAGCCATTAAAGGTTATTGCTCAAAATAACCTTGAAATCACCTACTGTTTTTACGAATCACCATACAAATATTTTCACAAAACACCTTCTGAATATCACAGTATTAACACTTGCCAAACGGTTATTTTAGAACGTGATTGCGGTTATTTATTTCACCGACAACTCACTTTCAATCAGTGCGGTTCTATTTCCGTAAACAATATAAAACCGCACTAAAATGGAAGCACCAACAATCACCTTCGACCAACTGCCCCACGTGGTAGGCGGTCTCTCAGAGAAACTCGACCGAGTGCTTGAACTGCTTGAAAAGGCAGGCTTCACCGGCCACTCCAAACAGTCCAAGCCCTCGCGCAGACTCGTGTATGCGAAAGAGGCTTGCCAGATAATAGGCAAGTCACTTTCGAGTCTCTACCGCGGCATCAAGGCTCCGAATGACCCCATTCCGAGCTACAAGCGCGGCAAACTCCTCTATTTTTATGAGGATGAACTGTACGCATGGATTGAAAGCGGACGCAAACATTCCGTCGCTCCATCACTCGCCGAAACTGCGGCTGCCATAACTGCCGGAATGAAACGCCGTCCCCGTGGTGGATATAACTTCTGAGCCTATGGAAAAGAATATTACCACTGACTCAGTAATCAGCGCACTGATGAATCACATCAAGACATCCGATAGTGATTTCCCGGTACATGTGTTCCCCGCCAAGATGCAACGGATCATCCTCGAACTCAACACCACATGCGGTTTCCCGATTGACTACACGGCATCGGCTATGATTGCCGCAATATCTGTGGCAATCGGCAATACCCACCGCGTAGAAGTGAAACGCAGCTGGCAAGAATCGGCAATCGTGTATATCGCGATTGTCGGACGCCCCGGAGATTGCAAATCACATCCGCTTACATTCGTGATGCGCCCGCTGGTCAATGCCGACTGGAAAAACAATCAGGAGTTTCAGAAAAAGCATTGCGAATATCAGCAGGCTATAGCGATGAGCCGCAAGGAGCGCATCAGTGCCGGACTGGAAGAATTTCCGAAAGAGCCGAAACGGTTGCGCTACCTGGTGTCGGACGTGACGCAGGAGGGTCTCAGTGCCATCCACTCCCATAATCCTCGTGGATTATGCCTTTGGGTTGATGAACTGTCGGCATGGTTCAAGAACTTCACCCGCTACAACACCGGCTCGGAAGAACAATTCTGGCTTTCGGCTTTCAACGGCAGCACAACAATGTCGGACCGCAAGAATTGCCAGAACTCCATCTTCATCAAGCGTCCGTTCATCTCGGTGGTCGGAACAATCCAAAAACGTCTGCTCACCGAACTTGCCAACGGTGAGAGAGCCGCCAACGGGTTTATTGACCGCATACTCTTTGCAATGACCAAGAGCAACGGCAAGCCGAGATGGAACGAGGATGAAGTGCGCGACGATCTCGACCGTGAATGGGAGCGCATACTCAACCGACTTCTTTCGGTGGAGTGTGTGGTCAACGAGGAAAAGGAGCCAATTCCCACTGTCATGCGGTTCACTGCGGATGCCAAGCGCAGACTCTATGAATGGCAACATGAGAATGCCGCACTATGCGACAACGAGATGAGCGATAATGTGGTCAGCTTCTTCTGCAAACTCGAAATCTATGTGCTCCGGTTCTGCCTTATACTCCGATTGGTTCGCTGGGCTGTCAGTGATAAAGAGCCGCGCCCCTCATACATCGAAGATGACGACGTGGCAGGAGTGATAGAATTGGCTGAATATTTCCGAAGCAATGCGCTCAGCGTACTCACCTGCATCAGCGAGGAGAAATTGAATGAACTGCACCGCACCGTGTATGAGCATCTCACCGAGGAATTTTCAACCGCCGACGGTATCCGTATAGCCGAGCGGTTCGGGATGAAAGACCATACATTCAAGATGTTCCTCACCCGCAATCTCAACACTCTCTTCCGTCGTGTACGCCAAGGGTGGTATAAGAAGCTGTCTTGTTACTCCACTAACAAAGTTACTTCCGATGAACAGGATTGATGATGCAATGGTAGCGGCCACCATGCGTGGCTACGACAGAAACAATCTGTTCGCTTTCGTGGCGGCGATAATCGGAAGTGAAGAAGCACAGCGGTTGATGGAAATGTATCGCGTAGGCACATCGAAGCATTGGCAAGGTGCCACGGTGTTCTGGCAAATCTCGGCTGACGGTAACGTCCGTGGTGGTAAGATTATGCTGTATGACCGATTGACCGGACATCGTGTGCAGGAACCGTTCCCCCACATCAACTGGGTACACTCAGTGTTAAGATTGCCCGATTTCAAGTTAACCCAATGTTTCTTCGGTGAGCATCTGCTCCCATACATCCGCGACAAACCGGTTGCCATTGTGGAGAGTGAAAAGACGGCAATACTCGCAACCCATTACCTCCCGCAATATCTGTGGCTCGCCACAGGCGGCAAGTGCAGTTGTCTCAACCGCGAGGCAATCAAGGCACTTCGAGGCAGAGAGGTGATGCTTGTGCCCGACCTTAACGCTACCGACGATTGGCGCAAGAAACTGACGCTATTCGATGATTCGGGAATAAAGGCAACTCTGTTTGAATCGCTTGAACAGATGGCTACCGATGAGCAGCGTGAACAAGGTCTCGACATTGCGGACTTCCTGATAGCCGAGCAAACTCCACACGGCATCCTTGAACAAATGATGCAACGAAATCCGGCATTGCGACAACTCGTTGACGCGCTACAGCTGGAACTCGTAGGCATCGAAGAATACAAACCGAGCGAAAGCTCACTGAAATCTGAATAAAATGGCACAATCAAAAATCTCAAATCCTCAGTCATCTGAAGTGACTGATATTTTCAACAACTCAAATCTTTCCGAAACTGTGGAAAATCACGTCAACTCCAATGTCCAGCCAATCGCAGGACAGAGCGAAACCGCTCAGCCCAAGTCAACCCGTCCCACCGCCAAGCAGCGCAAGAGCGAACTTGAAGATTACCGAACCGCTTTCTTTGCCCCGATTAAACTCGGCAAGGACAACAAGCATCAGGTAGCCATCAGCAATGACACGTTTGACCGAGTCGAGCGCACTGCCCGATTCTTCGGCGGTCCCGGTTACAGCGTCAGCAACTTTGTCGAACACATCATCAATGAACACCTCGACAATAACGCTGCCAACTATGAAGGCTGGTTCACTCTAATCAGTAAATCGTTCTGACCACTGCCCCTCGGCAGTGAAAATGGCGAAGCCATCGGCAGCGCCGGTATCCGGATATTCTGTCTAGAATAGGAGGATAGCAAGGTAGTGGCAATGTAAACATTTCCGACCTTGCATCCTCCGTTACCGGGTGGCTGGAGTCCGTTCCCGATGGTCACAATGTCAAATTCCAAAATTCCAAGACAATGACTTTCACAAAAAGAAAGAAGGCTCCTCCGGGAGCAACCGAGAAGTCCGGCAAGTCATACGTAGTCAGTGTCCGGCTCAATGAAGAACAGTATCATACCGTGCAGGAGAACTGTCGAAAATCCGGCAGAAAGCTATCCGACTTCTGGCGCCACGCTCTGCTCAACGCCAAGGTTACGGCAGTAGCCACACCCGATGACATGGCGATTCTGCGTCAGATCGGGAGCATGGCGAACAATCTGAACCAGCTTGCGAAGAAGGCCAACGAAGCGGGGTTCAAGCTCGTGGAGTGGTCTCTCAAAGGTCTTAGCAAAGAAATAAAAACTCTTTATACACGACTGTCGTATGATTGGAGGCATAACTAAAGGAAGCTGTTTTTCCGGCTGCGTGGAGTATGCACTCGCGCTGAAAGAGAAAAACAAAGAGGCTCGTCTGCTTTATTCCGAGGGACTGCTGACCGACACACCGAAAGATATTATCGACGGTTTTGAGTGTCAGAGACATCTCAACTACCGCGTTCAGCATTGGTGCGGACATATCTCGTTGTCCTATTCTCCGAAAGACGCGGAGCGCATGAGCGATGAATTTATGGTGAAACTCGCTCTGGAATATATGGAGAAAATGGGCATCAAAAACACCCAGTTTATCATATCCCGTCATCTCGACAAGGAGCATCCGCACTGCCACATCGTATATAACCGAGTGGACAATGACGGCAAATGCGTAAGCGACAGTTTCGAGTATTACCGCAACAACGAAATCTGCGACGAGATGAAAAAGAAGTATGGTCTGACCTACGGATTGAACAAAGACCAAGTGAAAACTGAGCGACTTAAAGGACGCTCGAAGACCCGTCAGGAGATCTACCTCGCGGTTCAGGCTGCCAAACGGACTGCCAAAGACTGGACTACTTTCCAACGCGAACTGGCACAGAAAGGCATCTCCGTGAAAAAGAAATTCCGCCGGAACTCGACCGAAGTCGAAGGACTGTCATACACGAAGGATGGCCGGAAGTTCAAGGCTTCGCAGATTGACCGCGACGGCAGATGTTCTTACGAGATAATCTGCAAGGCACTCGAAAGGAATAAAAACAGTCAGGCTCAACCGGCGGCATCCGCTCCGAAACAGATGCAATCCCACCCCAAACAGGAATCCGGCGCCATTGGCAAAGCCATAGAAGCCGTAGCCGATATTGCCGAAAATCTCGGCAACGCAATCGGCGGCATCTTCCAAGTCGGACCTGCCTACGACCCGGAAGAAGAGGCGTTCATCAACGAGATGAAACGCCGTCAAAAGAGAAAAAAAGGCAGAAGTTTGTAATTTCAAAAACGAAAAAGCATGAAAGAAAATTTTGAAAATTCTCAGGAGAACATTCTCCAGAACATCGCTGAAGACCTCAGCAACATCAGCGGTACCTGTACCGAAATCAAGGAGTCGCAGCTCAACTGCGCCACCGCCGACGACCTGAACAATATGGGTACAACCATAACGTCAGCCGTCACCGAGAAAGTCGATGAGATGCAGACATCCATCGAAACCCAGACGCAGACGGTCAGCGAAATAGGAAGTAATCTGACAACCGAAGTCAACGACCTGAAGACCGAAATCACCAATAGAATTGATGACTTCACCGCCAATCCGCCGGTGCAGAAGATTGAAAAGACAATCCGTATCGCCCCGGAATCATGGCAGGTCTATCTCGCCATGTTCATCGCGGTATTCACGTTCATCTTCTTTGGCGCAACTACGATATGGCAGGAATCACGCATCGAGAAGGCCCGAATCTCCGACATCAAGTATCACTACATCCTGATGCACGGCGGAGTCGGGACCGAAGGACTCGACAGCATCGAGAGCTGGTTCCGTGACCCGGAGCGCGTCAAGCATATCGAATCGGAGGTGAAAGCCTACGAAGACCGTGTGCAGGAAACTGCCCGCGCCCTCGACCAAAAGCAACGCCTCGAAGAAAAAATCAACGAACTCAATTCCCAAAACACCAACAAAAATTCTAGAAAATGAAAGTAGCAAACAACCTCAACCAACTTCTCTCCCGTGTAAAAACCATCTTTGGCCGCAAGGCGACCTCGGCAGCCAACAGCCCACTTGAGGCAGAGCCGCCCACCGGCATCGCATCCGTAAGCGACCCTCGCCTCAGAGCAGCCTTCGCCGACATCGAGAAATATCTCGCCGACAATTACGGTACACCGGTAGCCAAACTGCGCTATCAGGACTACACCAATGGAGCCACTCTTACATCCGAAGATGCAACGTTTGCTGTATCGCTCGTAATCCTAACAGCCACAAACGGAGCTGCACATCTCCCCGACAACGTGTTGCTGCTCGGCGGAGTCACCTCGACCAACGATGTAGAATGGCTCGCCGCCGAGCTGAAAAAGTTCACCAACTTCCTCATGAAGCTCTGCCCCAAGCATCGCATCCAGCACCTCGCTTTCGCCTTCTCCAAAGACAAGCCTGACAACCCGGCCATCGTCAAAGAAGCCGACGTCACCTGCATCCGCCTCTACTAAGAGGTAATCTCACCCAACGCCCTGACAAGACTCACCCTCTTGTCGGGGCGTTTCATATACTAAGATTACCTTCTAATAATCTTTAAAACAATAATCTCGGCTCCCTGAGGGGTAACGACAACAGCTGCATCGCAGTCAAACGGACGCATAATTTTATCTGACAATCATCACTGAACTCAAGTATTTAACGATATGATATTGAAAGACAGCTGGTCATTATTACAAATTAAACAGAGGAACCGATTGTTGTCCATCTCTGAATATAAGGTAGTCGCACATGATTCAACGTCAATATTTGACATTTTTGTTGAACCTTTAGGATGTGAGTGCCAATCTCCTATATATCTGAGAGAGCCTGATGTCAATTTTTGTACCCTATCGATCTCATTTTTCCAGCCTCCTGTTCCTAACGTCAGTTTTGAATGGGTGCCTCGAATATCTGTAGGTACGAAGGTATGTAGAATATATACTACTTTCCGTTTAATATCCCAACAGCCCATAAGATAGCCTCCAGTTTCATTTTTGCCAGCTCGACGTGATTGAACCCTTATTAAATCTTCCAAGTCTTTGGGAAGCCGGACTTTCCACTCGGATGAGTCTACATCGTATTGTTTAAAATCAGGTAAAGAAATTCTATCTGTATGGCATGAACCTGGCCAATCATAGTCTAAGAAAGATAGATATATCTCGTTATTCTGGTTGTTATAATTATGATTTCTAATCAAATTGGATGCAATTCCGGCATGGGTAGAAATCAAATCATCTCCAAGAACCATCGTGTTCGAATGACATCCTTCGCCAATACGGACTTTATCTAAAGTGTAACTGGATTCAGTCTTGAACCATTGACAAAAATCCTCCTCATATTCTGAATTTGTGACGCATATACGCAAAAGGTACATATAGTAATCGGAAAGCCTCACGCCTTTTGTGCTGTTAAATATACCAACCCGACCTTTCCACCATCAGATATTGCAAATCGGACTATCGACTGGGAAAGATCTGGCCTATGATCATCCATAGCATGGAGAAGCATTGCAGATGCTGTGCAATCGATTATTATATCGTTATGTAGACTATTCGAGTTGATTTTTGGTATAACATCCTCTTCAACCGATTTGATTTGCCCCCCAAATTTTGGTAGCATTATTTTGAGAAACTCTTTAAGCAGCTTGGCTTTATTATCCAAAAATCCTCCCATTGATAAGCCATGTCTTAAGTAGTTATGTGGAGCATCTGGTCAGAATCTATAAGCGTCAATTTCTCAAATCCAGTTCTAAAAAGATGGTATGCTAATTTACTTCCTATAGCTCCACAACCAATGATAGCAATATCTTTGGAGCCGACATCTTCTGATGTATTGCTCAGGCCTCGTGCAAATTGTGGAGTTGGCAAATCTATTATTTGGACCAACTGAATCTTATCATCAAATTTTCTTTCGACAATAGCATCAACGGAAGCCTTAAAGCAAATGTAATCTACCTTATTAGTCTTTCCTATAATGTTTATCGGTCTACAGAATCCAATTTGCAAAAATATATATTCGTACTTGTCCCGACACTCTCTCACTTTGTTGATAAGAGAATCTGTATTCCAAACCTCGTATGTCTCTATTAAATTTAAGAGTTGACCTACTGTCAGGGGTCTGTCATAAATCCATGTTTTAAGAGGACGGCTGGGCGCCCCTATAAAGTAACAATCCTAAAATTCCGTTATCGGGATCAGATTTATAATCATGAGGTCCTTTGAATGTTTTAGAATCAATTTCAAATGTCAATTGAAATGGGTCGTCGTACGTTTGAAGAGTATTGTCAAACATAGGAAATCGGAAATAATATAAATCTGGCTCACCAAGGTAAAAAAGGCTCCCAGCGATCCCCCTCTTTGGTTTTGACAAGATTCCCGTCTTTGGCATCAGTAAACCATTTGATTATGAGACATAGAAAATCTTCAAATGTATGCTCAGCATACCAATCATTAAAGTTTTCCCGAACAAGACAAATTGATCGAGGGAATCCCTCTTCCTTAGGGTTTATATGAGAGGAAATATGTAAATGGGAAATCCAGCCTGTCAGGGTAAACATTCAAAGTCATCTCAGGAGACTCTATATCGGAATTCCTTGGGCTTGCTATTATAATCGGTTCACGATATTTCAAATTAGAATTAGAAGCTGCTCCAGTAATAACAGAACAGACATAACCTATTCTGCCATCTGGCAAAGCAACCAGTTTCTTGAAGGATTCGTCAAGAAACTGGTTGATAATGTTTATTACTGTTGAAAAGGCCGTAGCCTCCTCAATGGTCGGTAAACTATCTGAGAATTTAGCCATAATAGTGAGGCGTGGTAGCATGTCGGTTCGCCTTGGTTTCAGATTTTGTTTTGACAACGGGTTTTATTCCATCAGCCACAATCTCAAACACTACGGGGTTATACACTTCATTACCTTCGTCATCTTTAGTTGTGTACACTTGAAATAGTCCTCATCCTCTTTGTCGTCCATTGCATCCAGATAACGATTCTTGGCCTTCTGACAAGGAGGGTTGTCAGTATTGGGCTTTATGAGCTTAGAACTGCTCACTATATACCCGTTGCCTTCCCTATATGCTAAAAAATTTAGCGCAGATTGTTCCGGCTCATTATCGCGACTATCCGAAAAGAAGGTGTAGCTGCAGTGGTGAGGAGCCTCGAAAATATTCCATTTCAAATTGGTATCGTCATCAGTTGCTTCCTGAATCTTACGCCAAACTCTCCATTCAGCATCTCCGCCAAGAATAACTTTTCCTACATCGGATGTCTTGTCAACATCAAATTTAATCTGGAATACTATACTGGTACAGTTTCTATCATTCCCTTCAATATCATCTTTGAATGGTGCATGAATGAAGAAACGATATTCTTTGCGGCTTGATCCGTTTAGAGATTTTACTGTATCTCCCGGAAAGGCTTTGACGGAGTCTGGTAAATTCTTGATCTTTTCATCATCGAAATAACCGATAATCCTTATACGATTGCCATCCTTATTCTTGTTGGCATCATTATTCTCCCAAAGCTTCATCCGACGTTCGGCTTCTTTTTTGAATGCCTTTGCATCATCAGAAAGTTCTCTTGAGTGTTCTGAGAATACACGTGGAGAATACCATAGCTCACCGATGACAATGAGCTTGTCATCTTTTTCCGACTTAGACGGTGCATCCTTATGAGGATCTTTGAGAAAGAATTTTTCGGCAAAACCTCGGCAATGGTCTTGATCCGGATGGGTTAGAACAAAGGCATCTACGAATGGCAAACCAAACTTGGTATTTAACTTCTCGGAGGTTAGCTCCTTCCATACATCAAAGTAAGGAGAATCTTCTTCCTCTGCTTCCTGACGGAAATTGCAATCTACGATCATCGAAGCTCCATCGCTAAAGCTGATGAGATTGCAATCGCCATTACCGACAGGGTAAAAAGTAATTTTGTGAGTCATTATTAATTAGTTTTAGTTAGAAACGCAGTATACACTGCATCTGAATATCTTTTCCCGTAATGCCGCATTAATATTAGGGCGATAACAAACGCTAAAATTGCCATTCCTAACGGAACAAAAAGATGAAATTGTTATCTCATCATATATTAAACAGAACAGCATACAAAGTTCGAAAAAGACTAAAATGGCAAACACAGCAAGTAAATTCCTCATTACTCCATAATTTGTAAGATTTAATGTCACCATTTTTCATCTCGCACTTTTTCTATTATGCGTTTAACAACATATCCTATCTCAGCGACTATTTCTTTGTTATGTTTTCGATTCCTAAGGAGGTCCATGTCGTAATCCTGTTTAATCCGAATCCTCAAGTCTTTATCTTCTTTTGATAACTGAGATGCAGGTTTCGGTAATAACATGGCGGTTGTTGGCATTATCACTAATCCATTCTTCAAATATATTAACCTTGACATCAAATCTCCGAGTTTAGCAATTATCATTGAAATGGGCCAGAGGAATAAAAGAACAACAGATAGCCCAATGAATCCATAAATGAATCTGAGGGTCTGAGAATAGTTGACAAAGGATTCATAGGATAGAATACTCCCATATCCCGCAATACGATATATTATGACACAGGCCAAGATAAAAGCAGGAAAAAATCGAGCCTTTAAATCATATGTATCAAAAAGCGAAATTACTTTTGTTTCCATACTAAGAATTATTACAAAAGCCATGCCAAAGCCTCTTGCCTGCCAATTAGGCATGGCAAGGGACTTATGTTATGACAAATGTGACACTTAGAACTCATAACCAAGTTTGATGGAGATGCCTTCGCAGTCGAGTTTACGGGGGGAGCGCGTGTAGTTCATGCTGGTTGAGCTGGTGAACCGGTCGAATGTCTCGAACTCTAGTTTCTCGTATGTATAGCCGATTGACAGAGAGATCGCTTGGGAGCCTTTCGTCAGCATTCGACAACCTGCTGATATGTTTCCATAGAAACCATCGTTGTTGTTACAAAGTAGCCAAGTTTGAGGTCAACGAAAGGGGCGAACTTGCGTTTGGTGAACGTGCCTCGAAAGTCTGCGAACAAAGGTATGCTTACCTTTGAGTCGCGTTCATCGAGTGAGATGTCCATGCCTTGGTCTTATAGGACTGCATGAAGTGAAACCCAACGCCGCCACCTACGAAGAAATAAGGGTTTACTTGATAGCCGTG